>JAIRVA010000178.1 GCA_031254155.1 Propionibacteriaceae bacterium | reverse complement strand
GGGTACGACGCTGACCCTGACGGGGACTGGGCTCGACGCGGCGGCCGCGGCCGGTGGCCTGACCGTCACCGTGGGCGGGAAGGCCTGCGCCGTCACGTCCGTCACTCCCACCAGCGCCACGTGTACGGTGCCCGCCTCGACGACTGGTCCCGCGGATGTCGCCGTGTCCGTCGGGGGTACGCTGATCACCACGTTCGCGGGCGGCTACACGTACTCGGCTCACGGTACGCTGCAGGTCACGAAACGCGCCTGGGTGGCCGTACCCGACTCTGGCCTCACCGGCGCCGACCTCTACAACGCCCTGGTGACCGGGACAATTGCCGCCACCGAGGTGCCTGTCGGCGGCCAGGTTCCGCCGGGTACCCCGGTGACCTGGACCTACACCGTGACCTACGTCTACCTGGTGGACGGTGTCCCGTACGGCGGGGCCGCCGATCTCGGGGCGGGGGATGTCGCCGTGACCGATGATGACGACACGATCAGTACGGTGTGTACGGGCCTCACCCTCTACCTCAACACCCCCACGGGGTGTGTCGCAGCGGGGGTGGTGTGATGAGCCACACTCCACAGCACGCCCTGCCAACGCCGGCGACGCCCAAGCGTCACCCGGTCTGGCTCGCCATCGTGGCGGGCCTGCTGGCGGTGTCGGCCGGCCTGGTGACGTACGCCCTCTGGAGTTTCCAAGGTACGACCAGCGGGGCGACCGTGACAGCGGGCGATTTCGAACTCACGCTGGGAAACCTGACGTGGCAGGGCGACTGTGGTGCCAGCAGCGACCCCGGGGCGAGCCTCGACGACCTGGTCCTCACGGCCGGGCAGAGCGTGACGCTTTCCCAGGTGATCACGGGACGCTTCACGGGCGACAATCTGGTGGTGGCCCTGAACGTCGGCTTCGCGCAGTCGATCGATCCCTTGACCGCCACCTGGCACCTGGAAGTCGGTGGCGTCCAGATCGCGCCGGCGCCGCCGGCGGGAGACGTGTCGCTCGCTACGGAGCTCACCATTCCCGACCTCACCCAGCAGTCGTGGGTGGTCGTGGTGACGGTGAGCGACCCGGCCACGTCGCTCAAGTGGGTCGACCCGACGGCGACACCCGCGCCGACACCCCAGTCGGTTGAGCTGGGGCAGCTTACCATCGCCGCTTATCAGGTCCGCTGCGGCGCCGATCACGGCTTCGCCACGCCCTGCCCCACGGCGAGCCCGACCGGGGAGGGCGGCTCATGAGTCACGCTCCCCAGTCATTGCCCCGCGGCCGGTACGCGGATGACGACCCGCCGCAGGCGGCCCGCGTGGCCCCGCCGCGTGACGGATCGCGCTCAAGGCGGAAGGTGGCGAAGCGCCGCGGGTCCCGGTCGCCGTGGCCGCGTGGGGTCTGGGCCGCCGTACTCCTCGTCCTCGCCGGGGCGGTCGGGATCGGATCAGGCTGGGCGTACGCCCTCTGGTCGACGAGTGCGGCCACCGCGGGGATCACGCTCCACCAGGGCGCCGTCGGTTTCGCCGTGACCAGGGGTGCGGCCGTCCCGGCGCCCCCGGCTGACGGTACGACCGCCGACCCGACCACCACCGCCGACCCGGCGACCGCTGACCCGACCACCACTACCGATCCGGCGACCACCGACCCGACGATCACCTGGTCGGCGGATGGCACCAGCGTCGTTTTCACGGTCGGTTCCGTTGACGCTGCGGCGCTGGTTGGCGCCGCGCCCGATGCGGATGGGGTATTCTCCGTCGCCATCCCGTTCCAGGTGACGCGGCTCACGTCGGCCGGCTACGGGCTGGCGTACGAGATCACGGTGACGCCGGCGGGCCCTGACACGGTGCTGGGCCTCGGTGGTGCCGTACCCACGCTCTACCCGGTCGCCGATCCGGCAGGGTGTACGACCGTGGTCCCGGCCAACGTGATCATACCGACGGCCTACCCGGTCGCTGTCGACGCGGCCGCCCAGCCTGGGAACACCCAGTCGACCGCGACCGACAACTGGTGCCTGGTCGTGGCCGTCAAGCCGTCGACGTACACCAATACGGCGACCGCGGAGGGGACGAACACGAACGGAGGCACGGAAGCGTCCGATCCGAAAGTCGACCCCGCCACTTGGTGGGCGTACCTCGTCCCCGGCTCGGCCGGAGTCATCAGCGTGACCGCGACCCCGGCCCTGACGCCTGCGAAAGAGTGTGCGCCATGACCGCTGGGATCACCACAATTGTCGTTCTGCCCACCGGGCAGAATCACTTCACTAACCGGGCAATGCCCATGAATCAAGGAGATATGAATGACTGACAAGTCAACCAAGAGGCGCAATGCCGTCATCGCCGGCGTCGCCGGCGCGGCACTGCTGCTAGGAGGATCGACCTACGCGCTGTGGAGTGCGTCGGACAGCATCGCGGGGGGTAGCATCACGGCGGGTAACCTCGACATCAAGGCTGAGCTGTCCAACGCCTGGGACGTGACGTCTGATCGCGCTGGCGAGTATGGCGATCAACTCGCCACCATTTCTACGTCGGGCATCGCGGCGTCGGATGGGACCACCCCAATGACAAAGGTGGCTCTCGATAACACGGTCATCAAGGGCCACGCCATCACCCCGGCCACCTGGCGGATGTCGCCTGGCGACACCGTCGCTCTGACATTCCCGTATCTGATTACGCTTGCGGGTGACAACCTGGTCGCAGCGTTGTCGCTCCCCGGTACGGATGATCTCGTGGTGAACTCTGGTTTCACTGCTGGCACGCCGTCTGGCTTGGTCTTTGAGTACCAACTCTTCAATGAAAAGGGGGCGAAGTTGACCGATCGGCAGGCCCTGGGGGCTGCCGCTCCTGATGTGGCCTACCTCCAGGCCAACAGCAACGGCCAGAAGGATGGTCTGGATGATGCCGCGGCTGCGGTTGCGGGCGACCCTCCAACTATCCCGGTCATTGACCTTGCCCAGACAGCTAACAACTCCGGTGTCATCACGTACGTACTGTATGTGACGTTCGACTCTCAGTCCGAAGGTCAGGGCCAAAAAGACGTCAACGCCGTTCTGACACTGTCGGACAAGGTGAAGGCCACTCTGACGCAGGTTCGGTGCAATCCTGACGGGGATACCCTCTTCGCCAACGGCTGCAACGGGTAGGCTGACTGAACGATCAAAGAAGCTTCCTTGTTCATGGGGCGGGGAGTGGCCCAGGGTCACTCCCCGTACCGCCCGCCGTACTTCGGGACAAGCCCGGACGCAGAGGGAACGTGGCGTCGGCGAGGACTGAGGTTGGCGGGTGCGCTCAGGGGTGCTTGGGGTAGTCCAGCCGGACTGTGCCCTCCATAGGTCATAGACGGCAAAGCAAGTAGAGGGAAACATGACCAGATCGGCGAAGGGTGGCTGGGGTTCGGCCATCGGCTCGGGGCTCGTCACGTGTGTGACGCTGCTCCTGCTCGCCCTGGCCGTGGCGTTGGTGGTCGTGCCGAAAATCACGGGCGGGATGAGCCTGACCGTCCTGACCGGGTCGATGGAACCCGGCATAATGCCGGGAGACGTGGTTGTGACAAAGGGCATCGACACCGCCCGGGCGCGGGATCTCCAGATCGGCGATGTCATCACCTTCCTGCCGTACGCCGATGATCCGATGCTGGTCACGCACCGGATCATCGCCAAATCCGTGGGCAGCGCGGGTACGTCGTTCACGACCAAGGGGGACAACAACAACACCCCCGACTCGTGGAACCCGGTCAACGACTACCAGGTCCGCGGACAGTTGCTCTACGTGATCCCGAAGATCGGGTACGTCCGACAGTGGCTCGGGCCGTACACCGTCTGGATCGTCCCCGGCATCGCCGTGATCCTGCTGGGCTACGCAGGGATCACGTTCGCGACGAGTTTCCGGAAACCGGCGGACGATCCACCGCCCACCACCGACGACACCGCGCCCGTTCCCAAGCGGGCCTACAGCGAGTAGAGGTTGACGTGCGACAGCGCTTGCTACGAGTCACCGTGGCCACCATCCTGATGGCGGGCACGGTCGTCGGGCTGCCCGCCGCGGCGGACGCGGACCCGGGATCGGACCTCATCCCGATCCAGTGGGACGGCCCGACGACGACGCTCACCTGGAACGGCAGTGAAGCGACACTGGCGGGGGGTACGATCGTCGCCACGTCCGTCAGCGTCCCCGGTGACCGGGTCCAGCGGACGGCGACCGTGGCGAACGGCGGCCCGTCGCCGGCGTGGGTCACCGTCGAGATTGCGAACGTGACAACGTCGAATCATGACGACACGGTCAACACCGATCTCGAAGACCTTATCCACCTGTTCTGGAACATCAACGGCGCCACCGGCGACGTGGTGTGGCACGACGCCCGGCTGGCCGGGGCGGACGACACGGTGTCGTACGTCACGAGTTTCCGCGTGGAGCGGGGCGCGGCGTTCCTCATCACCGCGGGCTACTACTTCCCGGCCGGGTCGACGGACGGGCGCAACCTGGGCGTCTCGTCCTCGCTTCTCCAGTTCGACATCCAGATTCTGATGAGCGGGGCAAGCCCGGTCATGGCCCCCACCGGTGGCCGGGTGGTATAGACGGCGTCGTACGCCCAACTGCTAGACTATGGCGTCGGCACGCCTCTGTAGCTCAGCGGTAGAGCATCCGCCTTGTAAGCGGAAGGTCATGGGTTCGAGACCCATCGGAGGCTCGAAGGTCCGGCCAAAACTGTGGTATTCTAGTTCCCGGTCTTGGGGCTATAGCGCAGATGGTAGCGCGGTTCGTTCGCAACGAACAGGTCACGGGTTCGAGTCCCGTTAGCTCCACAACAACATGTCTTTTTAAGGCAAGCAATGATAAAGTTCTTGGCGACGGGACAGCGGGCGTCTTCTTTTATGGTTGGTAGCTACTGGGATCGTTTGGATTGTTGTTCAGTAGGGCGGCGTGTTCACACAGTAGGCGGAACAGCCGGTCGGTGTCGTGTTCACTGAGGTACCCAATCAGATCGACGGCGATCTCACGTGACGACACCCTGTACACCTCGTAGGTGTTGATCCACGATGACTTGTCCAGGTTGGCTTCGGCCCAGTCGATGATCGGACAGTAGAACTGTTGGATGAACGCCGACTTGTTGTTGTACTGGCTGGTGATCGCCAGGAATGCCACCGATGTTCTGGTCATGTCGAGTATGTAGACGGGGCGTCGTTTCTTCCCCGCTGAGGTGTCACGAGCCTGCACCCAGGCCAGGGCGACCGAGTAGTTCTCAACTCTATGGGGCATAGAAAGTGTCCACGTCGGCGGGATCGGTGAGGTTGAGTACCTTTGTGGGCAATTGCCCGGTCAGTTCACCGATGCGCTGCTCGGTTTCGACCTGACGCGCGGACTTGACCACAGCCGGCGTGAACGGGAGGCGTTGTTCCATGACTACCCGACGGAAGAGCATCGTGATTGCCTGGGGGACACTGATGCCCATTTTGAACAAAGCATCCTCCACCTCTTCGTACAGGCCTGCATCAACCCGATACGCCTTCTGCACGGTTTGTGTCGCCATCACAGTCTCCTACTTTCACAAAACTATAACATACGCGCAGCAAATGGTGGATTTTCGCTCAGTCAGAGCGGCTATGGCCACCGGTTACCAGGCCCAGGGCGAGGCTGCCACCCCCGTTTTCGGTGAGGAAACACCGGGCTTGCACTTGCCTTTCGGGCGAGAGTCTGGTTGGATTCATGGAGAAGAGGTGGTTTTCGCTCATGATGTTCGTTGGTTTACTAGGTACTTCATCGGAGATAGTCGGCTCTTTGATGGAGTTAGGAGATATAGCGTGAAAAAATTGTTTGTTGGCAGTCTCTCGTGGTCAACCGATGACGAAGGTTTGCATGAGTTCTTTGCCCAGTTCGGGACGGTTGCGACTGCTACAGTTGTCCGCGACCGTGACAGCGGGCGCAGCCGGGGCTTCGGGTTCGTCGAGTACGACAACGACGAAGAGGCGGCTCGCGCCATCCAGGAAGGTGAAGGCGCCGAGCTCGACGGTCGTGCGATCACGGTGAACGAAGCCCGTCCGCGCGAAGCGTCGCGCGATGGTGGCGGTCGTCGCAGCTTCGGCGGCGGCGGGCGCGACTTCGGCGGCTCGTCCCGCCCCTCGTCCGGTCGGCGTTACTGAGGACACGTTCGCGGCGTCGTCGCGGCTCATGACATAATGAAGCATGAGTCGTGATGATGTCGTTGTCCAGCCGTCGGCGGTGTCTGACGCCGGACAGTTCTTGGATGTGCGTTGGGCGCTGGGTGATCCCCCGGGAACGGGGTACGCGGCGTATCAAGCTGGTCACATCCCCGGAGCCCGGTTTCTCGATCTTGAAGCCGTTCTGACGGGATCTCACCACGACCCGACGTTGGGGCGTCACCCTTTGCCCACTGCATTATCGTTGGCCGAGGGCTTGGGCGCGCTGGGTGTACGGCCGGAGCGGCCCATCGTCGTGTACGACATCCCCCGGACGGCTGCGGCCGCCCGGGCGTGGTGGGTGCTACGGTGGGCGGGCCTTGATGTGCGTGTCCTCGACGGCGGCTGGC
>JAIRVA010000160.1 GCA_031254155.1 Propionibacteriaceae bacterium | reverse complement strand
AACCCACCCACACAACATCCCGAAGAGCCCGAAATCCCGGCTTCTGGCGACAAAGGTTCGCACTCTCGTCGGCAACTGTACGAAGCGGCCCACGAGTGCGAAGGCACGTCACGTGTGCGTACGCCATGTGAACCTCTATGATCCCCCAAGCCCCCACATGTCGTGCCATACTGATGCCATGGCTACGTTTGAAATCCCGATTCAGGATCGGTACCCTATCAACAATGCCCACTGCTTTGGTTGTGGACGCCTCAACGACGACGGCTTTCAGGTGAAAACGTTCTTCGACCCCGCTTCCGGTACCGCGACGACGCATTACCAACCGGACGGCAAGTACTCGGGCGGCTGGGCGCAGGCGATGTACGGCGGCATCATCGCCTGCCTGATCGACTGCAATTCGGCCGCCACCGCCTCCGCTGCCCGTACCCTGGAACTCGGCGAAACCGACGACGATCCGGCGCCGCGTTTTGTCACCGCCGAGCTCAAGGTTGACCTGAAGAAACCCACACCGGCGGGCGCGGTGCTCACGCTCGTGTCCCACGTCCGGTCGCTGGAAGGCCGCAAGGTGTGGGTCGTGACGGAGGTCGCGTACGACGAAACGGTGACCTGCACCGGCGAGGCACTCATGATCCTGACCGATCACTAGCAACCCGCCGCCACATCTGCTCTCCCGCGTTCCCGGACGCGAGAAAATTTTCTGCTCACAGACCGATAACTACTATTGACAGTTACGCAATGATGGGCTAATCTCGCAATCATAAATGTTGTCGGATTTACTGGGGAGCTTGTCGGCTCGTACTGCGAGCCTTTTACAACGGTTGTGCGTGCCGCCCGACTCCGCAGGCGAAAGGAGAATCATTCCGATGAGTCAAGAAATCACCAATCCATGGGGCGCGTGGATGGATATGAGCAAGAGCGCTTGGGATTTCTGGACCAAGTCAGTCCAGAAAGCCACCACGCCCCCGGCCGAAAGGCCCACCCCCGCCACCCCCTGGTCCGACATGTACGACCAGTACGCCAAGATGATGAGCTGGAACCCCTTCTTCCAGGTGCCCCAGCCGAAGCCCGAGCCCACGCTCGTCCAGAACCTCTACAAGCAATGGGAGGACGGGGCCCGGAACTTCATGGCCCTGATCCCCCAGCCGACGGCGAAGGATGCGTACGAGCGCTTCTTCTCCTCGTACCAGATGTTCAACCGGCTGCAGGACTTCTGGAAGGACTACCTGGCGAAGGTACCCACCGACGCCGGCGCCTGGCAGGAACTGTGGAGCCAACAGGCCGAGCAGTACCAGCGGATCGTCGCGCCGATGCTCCAGCCGTTCGCGGGCAACTTCCTGCCCGAGAACCTCAAGGCGCTGTACGACGGCAGCGCGAAGGGCTGGGACAGCATCCAGAGCCTCATCACCAACCTGTTCGAGCCAGTCGTCGCCGCGTCGCCCGAACTCCAGGAACTCCTGGCCAAGGCTGTCCAGGGCGACAAGGACGCGTACCTCGACTTCATGAAGCGGGCGGCTGACACCTACCGCGAAGTCTCGTCCCGCGTGCTCAGCATGCCGGCCATGGGCTCCAACCAGCGGTTGGTCGAGAAGACCCAGAAACTGGTCGACACCTACCTCGACTACACGGTGAAGGCGGCCGGGTATTCGACCCTGTTCACCGAGTCGGCGTCGGACGCCATGCAGAAACTCGCCGACCACCTCATGAACCTCCAGCAGACGGGCGAGGTCCCCCAGACCTTCCTGGAGTTCTACAAGGTGTGGTCAGACACCAACGAGCAGGTCTTCCTCGACCTGTTCAACACCGACGCCTTCGAGATCGTGATGAACGATACCATCGCGGCCGGCTCGAAGCTCAAGACCCTCTACGACGACTACCTGCAGGACGCGATGCAGACGCTGCCCTTCCCGAACCGGCGCGAAATGGACGCCGTGGAGGAAGAGGTCTACAAGCTCCGCAACAAGGTCAAGGACCTGGAGAAGCAGTTGAAGGCCGCCGGTACGGGGGCGTCCCGGACGACGAGAAAGAGCGCCTGATCATGACCACACAGACATGGGAACCCGCCAAGCCCCTGGAAGAGCTCTTCCGGCTGAACGCCAAGCTCACGGCGGGACTGGAGAACCTCCTCGACACCGATGACATCGGCCTTGAGCCGACGCCCAAGGAGTTGGTGTACGAAGAGGACCGAGTCAAGGTCTTCCGGTACGTACCCCAGGTCGCCAAGCCGCACGGCGTGCCGATCCTGATCTCGTACGCCCTGGTCAACAAGCAGTACATGCTTGATCTCCAGGCCGACCGCTCCATGATCGAGCGGATGGTCGCGAGCGGGCTGGACGTCTACATCATCGACTGGGGGTACCCGGCGGGTGTCGACAAGTTCCTGACGCTCGAAGACTACGTCGACGGCTATCTCAACAACATCGTCGACTTCATCCGGACGACCCACAACCTGGACAAGATCAACCTGCTCGGGGTGTGCCAGGGGGCGACGATGGCGGCCTGCTACACGTCGATGTACCAGGAGAAGGTCAACTCCTTCATCGGTTTCGTCATGCCCTTCGACTTCTCGACGGACGACGGCCTGCTGTTCAAGTGGAGCCGCCACATGGACATCGACGCCATGGTCGACGCTCACAACAACCTCTATCCGGGTGACTCGCTCAACGACGCCTTCAACATGCTCAAGCCGCTCGAGCTGTCTCTGGACAAGTACGTTTACTTCATCGACAAGATGGACAACAAGGATGCCTTGCTGGACTTCCTGCGCATGGAGGCGTGGATCTACGACAGCCCGGATCAGGCTGGCCCGATGCTGAAGCGGTTCATCAAGGACTTCTACCAGGAGAACCGGTTCGCGGAGGGTACGCTCCAGATCGGTGGCCGGCCCGCCGACCCGAAGAACATCACCTGCCCGGTCCTGCTCGTCCTCGGGCTCAAGGATCACCTGGTGCCGCCGGCGTCGACCCGTCCTTTCATCGACGCCGTCTCGAGCTCGGACAAGACCCTCAAGGAGTACCCTGTCGGCCATATCGGCGTGTTCGTCAGCTCCCGGGTGGCCGGGGACACCGGACCGCTCATTCACGACTGGGTGACCTCGCACTAAACTAGAGTCATCACCACGTTCCCTCTCGGGCATCCGGCAACCGCCGGATGCCCGAGTGGGAACCATGAAGGACACTATGTATTTCCAATTTCACAATCATCAGGTTCACTTTGTTGACGAGGGCCAGGGCCGCCCGGTACTCCTGCTCAACGGCGTCTACATGAACACGCGGTCCTGGGACCCGTTCATCGCCGAAGCACCCGCCGCCTGCCGTCTGATCCGGCTGGACTTCTTCAACCAGGGCGACACCGACCGGCTCGACGAGGACTATCCCATCAGCCTGCAGGCCGACCTCGTCATCGGGCTCATCGAGCACCTCGGACTCGACCAGGTCGACCTCGTGGGTACGAGCTACGGCGGCGTCGTGGCGCTCGCCGTGGCGGCGCGCCGCCCCGACCTGGTCCGCCGGATGGTCGTGAGCAACACGGCGGCCCACTTCCCGCCGTCTTTCCACACCATGATCCTCTCGCTGACAACGGCTTTCGGGGCGCTAGCGTGGTCGGGGCCGAGGATCTTCAACTCCCTCACCCACATCACGCGTAGCATCGACGGGGTTGACCTACGTCAGGACCTGGCGCAGATCACCTGTCCCACGCTCGTCATCTCGAGTGACTACGATGCCCTCGCGCCAAAGCACCTCCAGTTGGCCATGGTGGCGGGTCTGCCCGATTCCTCGTACGCCAACGTCGCCCATGCGGGCCACGTCTTGGTCTACGAACGCCCCCGGGAGTTCGCCGGTCTCGCCTTCGGCTTCCTTGAAGAGCCCGGCGCGACCCTGCCGACCAAGACGGTCCAGCACACCCATCCCCGTTAACACCACACGGCCAGGTCGTGTGGAGATAAGGACACAACCATGTATTACGACCAGATCTCCGTAGGCGACAGCGCCTCCGTTGAAAAGACGATCTCCGAAAGTGACGTCTACCTGTTCGCCGGCATCACCGGCGACCTCAACCCCGCCCACGTCAACCAGGCGTTCGCCGAGACGACCAAGTTCGGTACGCGTATCGTCCACGGCATGCTGACCGGAAGTTTCTTCTCGACCATCTTCGGGACGCAACTCCCCGGCCTGGGCTCGATCTACGTGTCACAGTCGCTGGCGTTCACGGCCCCCGTTGTCATCGGCTCGACCGTCAAGTGGACCGTCACGGTCACCGAGAAGGCCGAGAAGGGCCGCGTTCACTTCGCCTGTTCAGGTACGACGGCCGACGGTACGGAGGTCGTCAAGGGCGAAGCGGTCCTGTTGCCGCCCCGCCCGCCGAAGGCCTGACCAGCAACGAAACAACGCCGCAGGCGATGCCTGCGGCGTTGTCGTTGTTCCGCTTTCTCAGGCGTACTGGAAGAAGCCACGCCCGGTCTTGCGGCCCAGCCAGCCGGCGCGGACGTACTTGCGCAGCAGCGGGTGCGCCCGGTACTTCGGGTCGCCGGTTTCGGCCTGCAGCACCTCCATGATGGCGAGGGTGACATCCAGACCGATGAGATCGCCCAGTGCGAGCGGGCCGATGGGGTGGTTCGCACCCAGCTTCATCGCCTCGTCGATGTCGGCCGCCGAGGCGACACCGTCGGCCAGAACGCCGACGGCCTCGTTGATCATCGGGACCAGGATCCGGTTCACGACGAAGCCAGCCGCTTCCTCGACCCGGACGGGGGTCTTGCCCACCGCCTCGGCGATCTGGGTGATCGTGGCGACCGTCTCCTCGGTGGTGGACGCCCCGGCGGTCACCTCGACGAGCTTCATCACGGGGGCCGGGTTGAAGAAGTGCATCCCGCCGACCGCGTGGCCCAGCCCCCGCGCGAGTTCGGTGATCGACAGCGACGACGTGTTGGACGCGAGGATGGCCCCCTCCTTCGCGAGCGCATCTAGCTGCTCGAACAGCGGGCGCTTGATCGTCATGGTCTCGAGCACCGCTTCCACGATCAGGTCGGCGTCCCCCAGCTCCGCCACGTCGGCCACCACCAGTGAGGCGGCAACGGCGTCCCGCTGAGCCTGAGTAGCCGAGCCCTTGGCGACGCGCTTATCCAGGCCCGCGAGGACCCGGTTGCGGCCCTTCTCCGCGTGTTCGCGGCTGATGTCGGCCAGCTTGGCCGTGTAGCCCTCCGTCCGCGCGAACACCTCTGCGATACCCGCACCCATGGTGCCGGCACCGACAACTCCGATAATCATGTGTCTCCTTTTCCTTGTTACTTGTCTTGGAAGGGGGCCGGCTTGCGCTTTTCAACGAACGCCGTCATCCCCTCGGTCTGGTCTTCGGTGGCGAAGCAGGTGGCGAAGTACGCCGCCTCCAGCGCGATCCCCGAATCGATGTCGGTCTGGATGCCGAGATTGATGGCCGCCTTGGCGGCCCGGACCGCCACCGGTGCCTTGGCGGCGATACCGGCCGCCATCTTGAGGGCCGCGGGCATGAGCTCCGCCGGCTCGTACACGGAGTTGACCAGCCCGATGGCCAGCGCCCGCGTCGCGTCGATGTTGCGCCCGCTGAAGATGATCTCCTTGGCGAGCCCGATACCGACCGTCCGGGCCAGGCGCTGCGTCCCGCCGAAGCCCGGTGTGATGCCCAGCCCGACCTCCGGCTGGCCGAAGACCGCCTTGACGGAGGCCAGGCGGACATCGCAGCTGAGTGCCAACTCACAGCCGCCACCCAGCGCGAAACCGTTGACAACGGCGATGGTCGGCATGGGCAGACGCTCGACCTGGCGGAAGACGGTGTTACCCAGCTCCGAAAAGGCCTGCGCCTCGCGCGGGGTCATCGTCGCCATGGCGGCGATGTCGGCACCAGCCACGAAGGCCTTCTCCCCCGCCCCGGTGACCAGGACGGCCCGGACCCGGTCGGCCGCCGCCTGGGCGACTGCCGAGCCAAGGTCTTTCAGGACGTCCCCGTTCAGGGCGTTGAGTGCTTCCGGCCGGTTGATGGTGATGGTGGCGACCTGGTCGGCCACCTCGTACAAAACGTTTGTCATAATCCTCAACATTTCTCGTAGATAGATGCGACACCCATGCCACCGCCGACACAGAGCGTGGCAAGGCCCCGGCGGGCGTCGCCGCGCTTCTGCATCTCGTGCAGCAGGGTGACGATGATGCGGGCCCCCGACGCCCCGATGGGGTGGCCCAGAGCGATGGCCCCGCCGTTCACATTGAGCTTGGCCCGGTCGAAACCGAGGTCGTGGGCGACGGCCAGCGCCTGGGCGGCAAAGGCCTCGTTGCCCTCGTAGAGGTCAAGATCGGCGATGTCCAGCCCGGCCATCGCCAGCGCGTGACGGGTCGCGTCAATCGGTCCGACCCCCATGATCGCCGGGTCGACGCCGGCCTGGCCGTAGCCGATGAGCTTGGCGAGCGGCGTGAGCCCGTACTTGGCCACCGCGTCACCCGAGGCGACCACCAGCGCGGCGGCACCGTCGTTGATGCCGGAGGCGTTGCCCGCCGTCACCCGGCCATCCGGCTTGAAAGCCGGACGGAGTTTGGCGAGCGCCTCGGCCGAGGTTGCCCGCGGGAACTCGTCGGTGTCGAACGTCACCTCGGCCCGCTTGACCCGGACGGTGACGGGAACGATCTCGTCCTTGAAGCGACCGCCCGCAATCGCCGCCGCGGCCCGCTGCTGGGAGACCAGGGCCATCTCGTCCATCGCTTCGCGCGTGATACCCCACTGGTCAGCGACGTTCTCCGCCGTGACGCCCATGTGGTAGCCCGCGAAGGCGTCGTTCAACCCGTCGCGCAGCATGGTGTCCACGAACGGCGTGTCGCCCATGCGGGCCCCCCAGCGAGCGCCCGGCGCTTCGTACGCCGCCTGGGACATCGACTCCGTACCACCAGCGACGATGATGTCAGCGTCCCCGGCCTTGATGGCCCGCGCTGCCTCCACCACCGTCTTCATACCGGAGCCGCACACCATGTTGATCGTCATGGCGGGAACGGTGACCGGCAGCCCGGCGGCGACCGCGATCTGGCGCGCCACGTTCTGCCCGTGGCCGGCCGCCAGGATACAGCCGAGGATGACCTCGTCCACGTGCCCGGGGTCGACCCCGGCGCGGGCGATGGCCTCCTTGACCACCACGGTACCCAGCTCCACCGGGCCGACATCCTTCAACGCCCCGCCGAACGAGCCAAGCGGTGTCCGGCAGGCCGAGACAATAAATACTTCTTTCATGCGTGATCCCTTCAACACTTCAGTAGCAACGTACTGTGAACTAGAAGGAGACAGGCGGTTGGTAGCCCCCCGTCTCCCCCTTGGGGAACCACTGATCTACCATGCGCCGTCATCCGAACGCCCGGACGGGCGATCTACGCCTACTACATGTTGCGGTGGACGTCCAGTCCACTTACAACATGTAGTAGCCGTATCTCATCCCGCCTGACGCCCGGCTGACGACACAGCATAGATCAGCACTT
>JAIRVA010000098.1 GCA_031254155.1 Propionibacteriaceae bacterium | reverse complement strand
AATCTGAGCCTCGGCGTCGGCTTCGGCGTCGTCGTAGGCGCGGCGCTGTTCGGGCGTCCTCGCGTCGGCGACCTCGCGCTTGAGCGCTTCCCAGGTGATGTAGCCCTCGGGGAGGGTGGACGAGTCCGTCATGAGAGTGTCTCCTTGTCGTGGTCGTGTTTGGCTTGTCGAGCGCGGACGACTTCTGCTCGCTCATTCTGCGTGGTCTTGCGGAACACCGTCAATGTGATGACCATCCGTTCGGGGTCGAAGGTGTAGGTGATCCGCTGTTCGATTGTGCCGTGTTGGATGGCGAACCGTAGCTCGAACAGGCCGCTCCCCAAGGCGCGGCTGTGGGGCATTCGCAGCAGGTTGCCCCGGGTGGCAAGGAGATTGATCACTTTGTCGACGAGTTGTTGGTCCGCGGAAACGAGAGTACGGTACCAAGCCGCGACTTCGGGTGAGATCACCACCGTCCACTGCGTACCCATAGCAGAATTATACGCTAGTCATGATGGATGGCCAACTACCTTTCTTAGGGGATTCTGAGTTCGGGGCTCGTACGGTCGTCGGTACACGGAAACGTGGCCGACAAACCGAGGAGAGTACGATGTCCGACACATCCACCCAGGCCCCAGTTGCCACCCAGCCCCGCCGCAAGCGGCGGCGGTGGCTGCGCTGGGCGATCCCCGTCGCGGCGGTCGTGATCATCGGTGGCGTCGTCACCGGCGTACTCCTTTACCGCAATGCGTCGGCCACGCCGGCCGTCACCACCATCACCCGTGACGTGCAGGCGAGTACGGTCACGATGACGGAGTCGGTGAGTACCACGGGTACCATCGAGCCACAGCAGCAGGCCGACCTCGCCTTCTCCAGCGGGGGGACGGTCACGGCGGTAAACGTGTCGGTGGGGGACAAGGTTGTTGCCGGACAAGCCTTGGCCTCCATCGACACCACCGACTTGCAGGCCGCGGTCGATTCGGCCCAGGCGGCCGTTGATGCCGCGCAATCCGACTACAACGACGCGGTTGACGCGGGGGTCGACGCCCAGATCACCGCCGCGAAGTCCACGCTGGCGGCCAAGCAAAATACCTTGACGAACGCCCAAACCTCTCTCGGCGCGGCGACGCTGACGGCCCCCTTCGACGGTACGGTCGCCGTCGTCGACCTGGCCGTCGGCGACAGTGTCGGCTCGAGCGGCGGCAGCGGGGGCAGCGGCGGTAACAGCATGTCGCAGTCCAACTCGTCCAACTCCTCCAGCTCGTCATCCTCCAGCAAGATCACGCTCATCACCGCCAACCTCTACTCCGTGACCACCTCGGTCGGCGCGTCCGATGTCATGAGCGTTGTCAAGGGCCAGGCGGTCGAGGTCACGCCGAACGGCGCCTCGGCGGCTCTGAAGGGTACGGTGACCTCGGTCGGGCTCATCGCCTCGTCCTCCAGTTCATCGGGGGCGACCTTCCCGGTGACCATTGACATCACCGACCCGCAGGACGGCCTCTACTCCGGGGTGTCCGCGGCGGTGACGATCATTACCTCCAGCCGCGATGTCCTCGCCGTGCCCACGGCCGCGATCACCATGAGCCCGGATGGGGCCACGGTCGAACTCAAGAACGCGGACGGTACGACGACGACCACGTCAGTGACGACGGGTCAGGCGGCCAAATCGGAGACGGAGATCACGGCGGGCCTGAGCGAAGGTGACACGGTCGTGGTCACCATCGAGTTGGGCGGCAACGCGTCTAGCAGCAACTCTAGTGGGCTGTCGGGCCTGTTCGGCGGTGGCCAGCGGCCCTCGGGGACCCGGACCTTCGGCGGTGGCCAGATGCCGAGCGGTTTCCAGACGGACTTCGCCGGTGGCCAGCCCCCCGACTTCAGCGGGCAACAAGGTACCACCACCGGAGGGCGCTGACCATGAGCCAGCTCGCGACGCCCGTGGTCGACATGCGCGGGATCTGGAAGACATACGGCATGAGCCGCAAGGATGACGCCGTCCGCGTCGATGCCCTCCGGGGCGTGGATCTCACGGTCCAGGACGGCGAGTTCACCGCGATCATCGGCCCCTCGGGGTCGGGGAAATCCACGCTGATGCACATCATCGGTTGCCTGGACACGCCGACGCAGGGGACGTACCTCATCGACGGCGAGGACGCCTCCGACCTGACCGAGGAGGACCTGGCCGAGATCCGCAACCACCGCATCGGCTTCGTCTTCCAGCAGTTCAACCTGTTGGCCTCGCTCAGCGCCTGGCGGAACGTCGAGTTGCCGCTGGCGTACGGCCGCGTACCGGCGGCCAAGCGTCGTACCCTCGCCATGGAAGCCCTCGCCAAGGTCGGCCTGACCGCCCGGGCGAACCACAAACCGGGCGAGATGTCCGGCGGCCAGCAGCAGCGGGTCGCGGTGGCGCGGGCCTTGGTCACAAATCCGTCGTTGCTGCTGGCTGATGAACCGACGGGCAACCTCGACTCGGTGTCGTCGGCGGACACGCTGAAACTGTTCGCCGAGCTGAACCGCGAGGGCCGGACCATCATTCTCATCACCCACGACCCGGGGGTGGCGGCGTCGGCCCGGCGGGTCGTCCAGGTCCGCGACGGCCAAATCACCTCTGACAAGGCGGTAGAGGCATGAACTTCCTCCAGATCCTGCGCACGGCCTGGTCGGCGGTCTCGACCCACCGGATGCGGTCGGCCCTGACGATCATCGGTATCCTCATCGGCATCGCGGCGGTGTCGCTGACGGTCGGGCTGGGACAAGGTACAACGGCGGCGGTCACCAACCAGATCTCGTCGCTCGGCTCGAACCTGCTGACCATCTCGCCCGGCTCGTCGACCTCCGGCGGTATCCGTGGCGGCTCAGGCTCGGCCACGACGCTCACCATCGCGGACGCCAACGCCCTCGCCTCCACCGCGGTCGCCCCGAGCATCGCCGGGGTCGCCCCGATCATGAACTCGAACCAGGTTGTGTCCACCACGTCGACCAACTGGACGACCCAGGTGATCGGTACCACGGATGCCTGGGTTGACGTGCGTTCCCGGACGATACAGGTCGGCCGGTTCCTCGACGCCGACGACCTCACGAATGCGACGACGAACGTTGTCGTAGGTACGGACACCGCCACCGAGTTGTTCACCGAGGCCAACATGGCCCTCGGGCAGTCGGTGACCATCGGCAGTTCCGACTTCACCGTGGTCGGCGTACTCGTGTCCTCCGGGACCGACGACGACATGGTCCTCATGCCGTACACCACCATGAGCCAGCGCCTCACCGGCGGCGTGACCACGGTGTCGTCGATCTACATCTCGGCCACGTCCGCGAACACGCTCTCCGCGGCCTACCAGCAGGCCGAGGCCACGCTGCTCACGCGACACGGCCTGACCTCCGACAACGCCGACTTCTCCATTTCGAGTATGCAGTCGGTGCTCAGTACGATGTCGTCGATTCTGGGTACGCTGACCGTCGTACTGGCCGCCCTCGCCGGGGTGTCCCTGGTCGTCGGTGGGATCGGAGTCATGAACATCATGCTCGTCTCCGTGACGGAACGCGTCCGCGAGATCGGGCTGCGCAAGGCCCTCGGCGCGACGCCGGGGGTGATCCGGCTCCAGTTCCTGTTCGAGGCCGTCATGCTGGCCCTGATCGGCGGCGTACTCGGCATCGGGCTCGGCTATCTGGCTGGGTGGCTCGTCTCGAAGGCCGTCTCGGTCAACGTGAGCATATCGTGGGCGGCCTGCGCGCTCGCCCTCGGGGTGTCGGCGCTAGTCGGCATCATCGCCGGGGTGTACCCGGCCAGCCGGGCCGCCAAGCTGGCCCCCATCGACGCCTTGAGGAGTGAGTAATGACTGAGTCAACGTACGTCATCGATCCCGACGGTCCCGTACCCTCGGCGGCCAGTCTGACGCGGGCGAGCCGGGCGGAGCGCCGGCGGGCGCACCGGCGCCGGATGATCATCGGCCTCTCCGTCACGGCGGTCCTGCTCGCCGCGACGGGTGCCGCGACCGCGTACGCGACCAGTCGGCCCGAACCGCTCGACCAGCGGTACGTGCTCGGAACCGTCACGAGCGGTGACCTGGCGAGTACGCTCATGTACACCGGCAATGTCTCTAAAACCAACCAGAAGACGCTGGTGTTCCCGAGTTCGGGCACGGTCGCCACCGTCAACGTCGGGCTGGGCGACACCGTCGCCGCCGGGGCTGTCATCGCCACCCTGGACACCACGGCGCTCGCCCAGGCCGTCGACAGCGCGCAGGCGGACCTGGACTCGGCGAACTACACGTTGTACCAGGCCGAGAACACGAGCAGTTCGTCGTCCTCGTCGTCTTCACCGTCGTCGTCGGGGTCGTCCCCGTCGGGGTCCTCGGGGTCGTCACCCTCCGGATCGTCGGGCGACTCGTCGTCGGGCGGGCCGGGCGGGAGTTCCGGTATGGGTGGTTCCGGTACCGGTGGTACGGGCGGCGACAGTGCCCTGAGTCTGGCGCTGAAGGCGCTGGGCGCGGCCCAGAAGCGGGCCGATACCGCTAGTCAGAACCTCACGACCATGTGTACACCGTTCGGTTTCGTCCCCGCTGCACCGACGGACCAACCCACCGACCAACCGACCGGCGAGCCCACCGGGCCGACCGCGAGCACGACCGGAACCTCGACGAGCACGCCCAGCGCGACGAGCACGCCCACCCCATCCGCGAGCAGCACACCCACCACGCGGGGCACGCCGAGCAGTTCGGAGACGCCGACCTCGAGCAGTTCGTCAACTGCCAGCACCCCGGCCGCATCCGGTACGCCCGGCACTGTTGGCAGCACGTCAGCGCCCGCCGCAACCGCTAGTACGACTGGTACCACCAGCAGTACACCCACCCCGACGGCCACAACGCCGGCGGGCACAACGACGAAGACCGCGTCGGCCCCGGCCACCACCTCTGCCCCGGCTCCGGCGACCACGTCCGCACCCGCCACGTCCGCACCCGCCACGTCCGCCGCAGCCGTCGCGCAGTTCGTCGCGATGGCGTTCGTGTCGTCCGCGTCCGCGACATCGACGCTTCTGAGTACGACGACCGATCCGACCGGTGATACGACCGGCTCGACTGGCGGCCCGACGCCCACTGGTGATGCGACCGGCCCGACTGGCGACGCCACCACACCGACCGGCGACCCGACACCGACCGATGGCGCGACCGAGGCACCAATCACCATGGACGATTGTTGGGCCGCGGTGGCCGAGATCCAGGCGGCGGCGACCGCGCTGAACACGGCCGCGGCGGCGTTCTCGAAGGTCGCCCAACAGGCGATCCAGGCGGGGTCCCAGACTTCGCAGTGCAGTACGGCGAGTACCTCCTCAGCCGCCACGGGGATGACCGGCTCGTCTTCCTCCCGTACTTCCTCGTCGTCCGCTGCCTCCCGTACCTCCTCCTCGTCTTCGTCCTCTTCGTACTCGGGGATGAGCGGGGCGTCCGGCAAGGGCGGTACGGTGAGCGTGGCGACCGCCGAAGCTCAGGTCCTGGCTGCCCAACAGGCCCTTGACAAGGCCAATCGTAACCTGGCCGCCGCCACGATGACCGCCCCGATCAGCGGCGTCGTCGCCCAGCTCCCGTTCGCCGCCGGCGACTCGGTGACGACGGCGTCGACGGTGATCGTCATCGGTACGGGTCCGGCGTCCGTCACGCTCAGCGTACCCGTCGCCCGTATTCCGCTCGTCAAGACCGGGCAGAGCGCGACCCTCGCGCAGAACTCGCTCACCATCGGCGCGACGGTCACGAGCGTGTCGCTGCTGCCGACCTCCGGGACGACCTATTCGGTGACGGTCACCTCGACCGCCAGCGGCGACCAGCTGCTCGAGGGCGCGCCCGCCACCGCGACCATCACGACCGCGACCCTGACCGACGCCACCCTCGTACCTGTCAGCGCAGTCACGCTGGACGCGAACGGTACGACGGGGACGGTCAAGATCGTCGAAAACGACCAGATCAGCTCGCAGACGGTGACCATCGCGGCCATCGGTGACACCGCGGTGGCCGTGACCGACGGTGTCGAACCGGGCGCGACCGTCGTCCTCGCCGACACCACTACCGCCCTGCCGACTTCGACAAACGGCATGGGCGGCATGGGCCGGGTGATGACCTCGAGCGGCCGCAGTGGCAACTTCTCCAGTACGCCGCGGTAGGAAAACCTCACGATGGGGCGTGGTTTCCGTGCAAGATCAACGGGAACCACGCCCCATCACCAAGATAACGATTTGCGTTATTAACGCCTTCCGTTATAGCCTTGGTGAATGATCAGATCGTTCGGCACCGCCGACACTGAGCGCATCTGGAACGAAGAGTACGTCCAGTCGGTGGATCGTCGCCTCCAGCGAGTTGTGTTGCGAAAACTAGAGTTGATAAACGCTGCGGTCGGTCTCGCTGACTTGCGGATACCGCCTGGCAACCGGTTGGAGCAACTCAAAGCCGACCGCCGAGGCCAGTGGAGTATTAGGGTCAACGACCAATGGCGGATCTGTTTCGAGTGGCGCGATGGTGACGCAGATAGTGTCGAGTTGGTGGACTACCACTGAAAGGAGAGGTGAGATGAACGGACGGGACTGGATCGAACCGATCCATCCGGGCGAGGTGTTGATGACCGACTTCATTGAGGGTTTCGGCATCACCCAGAACAAGTTAGCGGTCGCTATCGGGGTACCGCCCCGCCGGATCAACGAAATCGTCCACGGCAAGCGGGGCATTACCGCGGATACGGCAATCCGGCTCGCGACGTACTTCGGAACGTCGGCTGAATTCTGGATGACTCTGCAGTCCCACTACGAGTTACGGCTTGAGCGCCGGGTGCTGCGGGATCAGCTCGCGGCAATCGAGCCCCTCCTGGTGGCGGCGTAGAGGCAGTCTCCGATCGAGTTTGTCATAGGTCGAACGTACCCAAATAAACAGAACACTTTCGGGGGAACGCGGCAGCCAGGGCGGCGTGGGACCCTACTCGGTCAGCGCGTCGAGGGTTGCCATGTCGGCGGGCGTGAGCTCGAAGTCGATGTCTGTGTTGGCGGCGATGTAGGCGTCGTGGACCGACTTGGGCAGGGGCAACGTACCCTTCTCAAGCGCGTACCGGATGCAGACCTGCGCGACGGACTTGCCGTACTTCTCCCCGACCTGGGCGATGGTCGCGTTGCCGAGCAGACGGCCCGTCCCGATCGGGGAATAGGCTTCGACCAGGATGTTGTGGGCCTGGCAGTACGCGACGAGGTCGGGCTGGGTGTAGCCGATGTGGAAACGGATCTGGTTGGCCATCGGGGCGACGGTGCAGTGGGCAGTGACGTTCTCGATGTCCGCGATCTGGAAGTTCGAGACGCCGATGGAGCGGGCCTGGCCGGCGGCGTACGCCTCCTCGAGGGCCCGCCAGACGGCGACGTTTTCTTCAAAGTACGGGTGCGGGCCGTCGGGCATCTCCGGCCACGGCTTGGGCGCGTGGATGAGCAGCAGGTCGACCGACGCCATCTGGAGTTCGGCGAGCGAGCGGGCGATGGCGGCCTTGGCCTCGTCGTACGACTTCATCTGCGCCGGTACCTTCGTGGTCACGAACACCGCGTCGCGGGGCAGGCCGGAGGCCCGGATACCGGCGCCGACGCCGGCCTCGTTCTCGTACCCCCGCGCCGTGTCAATGTGCGTGTAGCCAGCCCGCAGCGCCGACTGGACGGCGGCGGACGCGCCATCATTCGGCGTCTGCCACGTCCCGAACCCCAGTTTCGGGATCGTCACCCCGTTGACAAGCGTAAAGTGCTCCGACAAGACTCCCATGAGACCTCCTTGAATACGTATTACTTCAGGTTATGCCCGGGGTAGGTACGAGTCAAGGCAAGACGGGGGGCGGGTCGACTCACCGAAAATGATCGCGACAGGGCATCTATCTAGTCAGCCTTGCCCCGAGATTGTTCTCAGTAGGCACACGATCATGGATCATCGACGGATTACGACGGCTGTGGAGCACCGCCAGCACATGAACTACTCGGCTCTGCTCGTCAGGTACGTACCAGATCCCATAGGGAAACACCCGCATCGAGTAATGTCGAGCAGTGCCAACCCGTTTGGGAAACAAATGTGGTTGTAGTCTGATGGTCTCCAATGCGTCTGCAAGTTCATTTCGGAACCGTGGCACCTGTTCTGGCGCTTCGCGCCTGTACCACATGATCACTTCAGCGATGTCAGCTTGGGCTTCTGGGCGGAGTCTCACCGTCCATTCGCGAGTCATGACCGGATCAGATCGTCTATGTAGGCCATCATCTCACCAAGGCCGACGGACTCCTCGGGATGAGCCAAATAAGCACAGTAGCGCTCATTGACAATATTAGCTTCAGATTGGCTTGGTACGTAGGCTCGCGAACGAAGTAGATCACCCACGATCATTTGCAGTTCGTTTAGGTCATCACTGTCGAGTCGCTCAACCTGCGGCAAGACATCAGTCAAGCTCATACCACTATCCTATCCTCACTTGAGCGTACCCGCCGCGACGAGGTAGCGCGGTGGCGCTCGTCGGCGCGGTTTATTTCGTCCTGGCTCGGTACGGTGTCCGGGTCGTACGGCGGGTCGTCTCGTCGTCCGTGCCGCCGTACCAAACCCGTACCCTCATGCGCCTGAGTGATGCGTGTCTGGAGGACGTCGTCGGCGAGAAGGACCGTCTCGGTGTCGGCTTGTCCGGGACGAGGTGGTTCGGCAGAGCCCATTGACCCAGCTTATCCCAGCCGGGCCTTCCACGGTGGTATCGTCCTGAGCAGGTCGTGGTGGCGCAGTCTCATGAGGGGACCTCTAGAAATTGGGTTGGTCTTGTGGGTGTGGTGTCTGGGGGCTGGG
>JAIRVA010000093.1 GCA_031254155.1 Propionibacteriaceae bacterium | reverse complement strand
AATCTGAGTCGTAAGCGCTGTTCACCCGCGCCATTTCGGGGGAGATTGTCAGTCCACTTATGCTCATGCCAGTACTCTACCGTATGAACAGATACCGGGTCATTCAGTTCACAACTGTTCTGGTGGCCGAGGCCTACCCTCACCGGGGCGGGTCAGACCGCGGTCATCTGGTCACGCGGGAGGCGGGCCGTCTACACTGTCACGTGTGTTGAGATACGTTTTTGCCGGGGGTACGTGGTGAGCGTCGTAGTCGTCGGCTTGCCCGCCTCGGGCAAGACCACTGTCGGGGCGCTCGTCGCTGAGAAGCTCGGCGTACCGTTCGTGGACACCGACGCGGTCATCGAGGAACGCGCGGGCAAGCTCATCCGCGAGATCTTTGCCGACGAGGGCGAGGCCCACTTCCGCGCCCTTGAGGCGCAGGTGGTCGCCGAGGCGCTCGCACCCGGCCAGCCGGGCGTCGTGTCCCTCGGCGGCGGGGCGATCATGCACCCCGAGATCCAGAACCTCGTCCGGGACCACCAGGTCGTCTGGCTCGACGTCACGGTGGTGACACTCACGCGCCGGGCGGGGCTCAACCGCCTGCGCCCGCTCCTGCTGGGCGACCTCCGGAGCCAGATGACGCTGCTCGCCGACCGTCGTCTGCCCGTGCTGGAGCGGGTGGCCACGTTCCGCGTCAATGGCGAACGCCCGGTCGACGAGATCGTCGCCGAGGTCGTCGACCAGGTGTCGGGGGTCACCCAGATCCCCGTGACCGGCGAGCGGGCGTACGACGTGGTGGTCGGGCACGGCGTGATCACGAAACTCCCCACCGTGCTCGGCCGGCTGGCTGGCCCGGTCACCACCGCGATCATCCACCCCCCGGTGTTGGCTGGCGTGGCCGCCCGGCTGGCGGAGTTCGTACCCAGTCCGCACCTGATCGAGGTACTTCAGGGGGAGGCCGCGAAAACGCCGGCGCAGCTCGACCGCTGCTGGCGCGCCCTGGCGGAGGCCGGGTTGACCAGGTCGGACGTGGTGATCGGCCTCGGCGGGGGGGCGACCACCGATCTGGCCGGCTTCGTCGCGGCGACGTACCTTAGGGGGGTCGCGTACGTCGCCGTCCCGACGACCGTGCTCGGCATGGCCGACGCGGCGGTGGGGGGCAAGACGGGCATCAACCTCCCCGCGGGCAAGAATCTCGTCGGGGCGTTCTACGATCCGGTCGCCGTCCTCGCCGACCTCGACCTGCTGGCGGGATTACCGAGCCCCGAGGTCAGGTCCGGACTGGCCGAGATCGTCAAGTGCGGTTTCATCGCCGACCCGGTCATCCTCGACCTGGCCGCGTCGCCCGCCGTGGCCGACACCCGGAGCGCGCCGTTCGCCGACGCCCTGGCCCGTGCGGTCAGCGTCAAGGCGCGCGCGGTGACGACCGACTTCCGCGAGCAGGCGACGGGGGGTGTCGGCCGAGCGGCGCTCAACTACGGGCACACGCTGGGCCACGCCATCGAGAAGGCCGAGGGGTACGAGTGGGCGCACGGCGACGCCGTCGCCGTCGGCATGGTGTACGCGGCGGAGGTGGCCCGGCGGCTGGGGCTGATCGGGACCGACCTCGTGGACCAGCACCGGCGCGTCCTGGGTACGCTGGGCCTACCGGTCGCCTACGCCGGGGTACCCTGGGCGGACCTGCGGGCGACCATGGCCCTGGATAAGAAGGCGCGGGGTACGAGCCTCAGGATGGTTTTACTCGAGGGGCTGGGCCAGGTCAAGGTCGTGGCGGACCTCGACGAGGCCCGGCTGGCCGAGGCGTACGCGGCGATCGGGAGTTAACATGTACATTCCAGAGCATTACCGTATGCCGGAGCCGGACGTGGCCGCGTTCCTCGCCGAGACCCGGACCGGCACCCTCGTGACGGTCGCGGCCGGACGGCCGGTGGCGACGTTCCTGCCGTGGACCCTGGTTGACGGCGACCGCCTGACCTCGCACCTCGCCCTGGTCAACCCGCAAGCGGCCGCGGACGGCGAGGCGCTGGTCATCCTCATGGGCGCCGACGCCTACGTCTCGGACGAGTGGATGGGCGACGGCGCCGCCCCGACCTGGGACTACGAGACCGTCCACCTCGTGGGCGACCTCACGCTCCACCGCGATCCCGACTGGATCATCTCGTCCTGGGACGACCTGTTGCGGCGCTTCTCCCACCGGACGGCCGCCGACTACGACCCCTCATGGTTGGAGCGGACCGCGCGGGCCGTGGTGGGCGTCGAGTTCCGGATCCGCGAGGTCCAGGCCAAGTCCAAGCTCTCGCAGAAGGAGTCGGCGGCGACGGTCCGCTCCATCGCGGACCACCTCGCACCGGCCTGTCCCCGCCTCAGCGCCCGGCTCGAGGCCGTGTCCCTGCCGCACATCGCCGCCCGCGACGAGCGGGTCCAGGCGGCCCGGCCGTACACCCGGCCCTGACTACCGGCGCATTGGCCGAGTCGGGTAGGATGACCCATTGGCAGAAACGAAAGGGCGCTCATGATCTCGACGAATGATATCCACAACGGTACGGTACTCGACCTGGACGGCCAGCTCTGGTCCGTGATCTGGTTCCAGCATCACAAGCCGGGCAAGGGCAACACGGTTGTGCGGACGAAGCTCAAGCACGTCCTCACCGGGAAGACGGTCGACCGGACCTTCAACTCCGACATCAAGATCCAAGACGCCCAGGTGGACCACCGCGAGATGCAGTACCTCTACCACGACGGCGACGGCTACGTCTTCATGGACACCCTCGACTTTTCGCAGATGACCATCCCCGAGGAGGTCGTGGGTGACGCCGCCCACTTCCTGCTCGAGAACGGCACGGCCTCCGTCGCGCTCCACGAGGGCAACCCGCTGTTCATCGAGCTGCCCGCCTCGGTCGAGCTGGAGATCACCTACACCGAGCCGGGCCTGCAGGGCGACCGGTCGAGCGCCGGCACGAAGCCCGCGACCGTGGAGACCGGCTACCAGATCCAGGTCCCGCTGTTCATCACGACCGGCGAGCGTGTGAAGGTCGACACCCGCGACGGTTCGTACATCTCCCGTGTCTGACGCGCCGAAACGCTCGCGGATGCGCAAGGCGCGGAAGTACGCGCTGGACATCCTCTACGCCGCCGACGTCAGCGGCTCGTCCCTCGCCGAGGCGCTGACGGCGTACGCGACGATGTCAGATCACCCGCTCCCGGCGTACTCCCGGACCCTCGCCGAGGGGGTCATGACCCACGACTATCTCATCGACGGCTACCTCGCCCCCGCGCTCGCGGAGGGCTGGACCGTCGAACGCATGCCCGCCGTCGACCGCCAGCTGGCCCGGATCGCGGTCTACGAGATGGTGTACGAAAACCTCCCGCCCGCCGTCGCAATCTCGGAGGCGCAGAGCCTCGCGGAAGAGTTGTCGACCGACGCGTCGGCGGCCTTCCTCGGCGGGGTCCTCGGCCACGTGGCGACCCTGCTGCCCGCATCAGCCGAACCAGAAGGATAAACATGGATACTGGCATTCCCGCGCTCCTCGTCCTCGAAGACGGCCGGACGTTCACCGGGGTCTCGTTCGGGGCGGAAGGGGAGACCTACGGCGAAGCGGTCTTCGCGACCGGGATGAGCGGTTACCAGGAGACCCTCACCGACCCGAGCTACTGCCGCCAGATCATCGTCGCCACCGCGCCGCACATCGGCAACACCGGCTGGAACGAAGAAGACGGCGAGTCGGCGCGCATCTGGGCCGCCGGGTACGTCGTACGCGACCCGAGTCCCCGGCCCTCGTCGTGGCGGGCGACCCACTCGCTCGTCGACGAACTCGTGGCCCAGGGCATCGTCGGCATCGCGGGGCTCGACACCCGCGCCCTGACCCGCCACCTCCGCGAGCGCGGGGCGATGCGGGCCGGGATCTCGACGACCGACCTCGACCCGGAGTCGCTCACCGCGAAGGTCCGTGCGGTCCCGCCCATGGTGGGCGCCGACCTGGCGGGCGAGGTGAGCGTGGAGAGCGCCTACGTCATCCCGGCGGTTGGGGAGAAGCGGTTCACCGTCGCGGCGGTCGACCTCGGCATCAAGTCCCAGAGCCCGGAGGCG
>JAIRVA010000059.1 GCA_031254155.1 Propionibacteriaceae bacterium | reverse complement strand
GGAGTTGGGTGACCGCGCGCGGTCGTCGCGGCCCCCGCGCGAGCGGTTTGACGACCGGCCGCGCCGGTACGACCGCCCGACTGGCGACCGGCCGTACCGGCCAGACCTGCGGCGCGACGGTGACGCTTCGTACCGTGCTCCCCGGTCGTGGGACGGTGAGCGCCCGGCCGACTCGGATCGTCCCGAGTGGGAGGACCGGCCCGTACCGCCCGGGCTCGAGCGGCGCGACGACGAACCGCCGGTACCGCGGTTGCCGGCGGGCGTGCGCATGCCGCGTGGTATGCAGGCAGAGCTCAAGGGGCTTTCGCCCGAACTGGCCGAGGCGGTGGGCGCGCACTTAATGATGGCGATGCAGCTCATCGACGACGACCCCGAACTGGCGCACCGGCACGCCGAGGCCGCCCGGCGGCGGGCGTCGCGGCTGCCGCTGGTCCGCGAGGCGAGCGCCGAGACGGCGTACGCGGCGGGACTGTACGACGAGGCCCTGGCGCAGTACAAGACGTTGCGCCGGATGACCGGCTCGCCCGACGTGATCCCCGTGATGGTCGACTGCCTGCGGGCGGCCGGGCGGTACCGGGACGCGCTTGAGCTGGCGCGTGAGGGCATGAAAGAGGTTGTCACCCCGTCGATGCGACTCGAACTCATCATCGTGACCGCCGGGGTGCGGGTCGACATGGGTGAACGTGACGAGGCGCTGCGACTGCTCCGGCGCGAGGTCGAGAGCCCGTCCATCCGCCAGCCGCGGCTGGCCCGGGCCCGGCTCCTGTACGCCTTCGCGGATCTGCTGGCCCAGTCCGGCGACCGGGAGAACGCGTACCGCGGGTTCGCCCAGGCCGCCCGGCTGGATCCGGACGGTACGACGACGGGGGCGCTTGACCGGCTGGACGAGTTCGACGGCCTGGTCCTTGACCTGGACGAGGACGACCTGGACGATGAGTCTGGTGAACCGGGCGAGGACGACCCGGGTGAGGAGCCCGGCGAGGACGACCGGGACGACGTGGTTGACGACGCGGACGAGGACACCGGACCGCGCGAGACGGCCGACGGGGGCGAGGCGACCGTGTCTGGCGAGACCGGCGGGCGAGACGCGGACACCGCAATCGTCGTCGGCGGGGCTGACGAGATCAGGGGCGTCGGGACGGACGAGTCGCACGCCGACCCTCAGGACGTGGCCCCAGCTGAGGAGGTTGGCGAGCCGGACGAGCCGGACGTGGTCTTCGCAGTGGTTGCGGACGGGATCGAAGAGATCGCGCCCAAGGCTGATGAACTGGCGGCTGAACCCGGCGCGGAGGAGGCGGCGGCATGACGGTGTTGGCCGACGAGTACGACATGGTCGGTTTCGACCTGGACGGCGTGGTGTACCGGGGTCCGCAGGCGGTGCCGGGGGCGGCCGAGACGATCGCCGAGTTGCGCCGCCGCGGGATCCGGGTCGGGTTCGTGACGAACAATGCCCAACGCTCGCCCGCCGCGGTGGCGGACCACCTCAGCAAGCTGGGGATCGTGTGTACCCCGGCCGATGTCGTCACGTCGTCTCAGGCCACGGCGCGGATCATGGGCGAGGCGTTGCCACCGGGAGCGGAAGTGTTTGTCCTGGGTACGGGGGCCCTTGCCAACGAGATTGCCTACGTGGGTCTCGTCCCGGTCAGCGTCCGCTCGCCCCAGACCGCCGCTATCTGCGTCGGGTTCGACCCGGGGCTGCGGTGGGGTGACCTCAACGAAGGCTGTTTTGCGGTGGAGGCCGGCGCCGCGTGGTACGCCACCAACGATGACCTCAACCGACCGGTGCCGGAGGGCCTCGCGATCGGCATGGGGGCGATCCTCGCTGCAATGACTGTCGCCCTGCCGGGCCGCACCCCCACCATGGGTGGGAAGCCGGCGCGGCCGCTCCTGGACGAGACGCGGCGGCGGCTGGGTGGGACGCGGCCGCTGTTCGTCGGGGATCGTCTCGACACGGACATCGAGGGGGCGAACAATGCGGGCTGGGACTCGCTGTTCGTCCTCTCCGGGTCGCACACCCTCGCCGACCTCGCCGCCGCCCCCGCGCGCCAGCACCCGACCTATGTCGGTGACGACCTGCGGGCGCTCATCGCTCCGCCACACCCGTACCAGGCAGATTGAGCAGGCCGAGAGTGGCCGCGTCCGGGCCGTCGAAGAACGCGTCCAGTGCCGCGCGGAAGACGGGCGGTGCGGCCGGGACCAGCGCAAACAGGGTCAGCGAACTCCTGAGCTTGAGGTTATCCGGGTCGCCGAAGATCTGGCTGGCGTCACGGTTCGGCTGGGTGAGGAGTGCGGTCGCCACCTCCACCAGCCGGGGTCCGAGAACGGGGTGGTGGAGATACGCCCCGGCCTCGTCCAGGTCCTGGATGGCGTAGAACCGGGCAACGGAACTCTGCCCCAGCCCGGCCAGTTGCGGGAACATGAACCACATCCAGTGGGTCCGCTTCCGGCCCGCGCGGAGCTCCGCCAGAGCGGCCGGGTAAACCTCCTGCTGGGCGACGACGAAGCGGTCGAGATCCATCGGTCAGCCGAAAGCGAAGAAGGGTCCGTACACTTTCGTCCCCGTACCGTCCCGGCGGTCGTCCGCGGCGGGGAGGTTCCGGGGGGCGCCGGTCGAATCGCACGCCCGGACGGGCGGTAACCCGGCCCACGCCAGGGCGAGCCGCGTCTGGCCCTTGAGGAAACGCTGGGTGCGCACACCCGCGGTCGCGCGACCCTTGGCCGGGTAATCGGCGAACGGGGTCAGTTTGACCGTCGCCGCCGCGTCTGGCCCGACAGCCAGGGTGGCCACGGCGGCCTCGTCACGGTCCTCCCGCGCGATGGCCGTGGAACAGATGACCCGGGCGTCGTCGGCTAACTTCACGCCGGCCATGCCTCCCGCCGGGCGGCCCTGGGCCCGGACCTCGCGTGCGCTCAGGCGCAGCAACTGGGCGTCGGTGGTGATGAAAACGAGGTCAGCGGTGTCGGCGGCGTGGGCCAGGCCCACGATGGCGTCGTCCTCCTTGACGGCCATGACCTCCCAGGTCTCCCAGCCCTTGTACTCGGGGACGACGCGTTTGACCACGCCTCCGCGCGTGCCGAGGGCGAGCGGCGGGGCATCGGGGTCCAGGCTCATCAGCCCGGCGACGTGCTCGCCGCCCTGGAGCGCGAACAGATCGTCCGCGACCGGCCCGTCCCACAACGACCACGGCCCGCCCGGCGCGAGGCGGGGCAGATCATCGAGTTCCAGCCGGTACGCGGCGCCGCGCGAGGTGACGGCGCCGACGGCACCCCCGCTTGCGGGGGCGGCCGCGGTGATCACGTCGTGGTCGGCCCGCGCGTTACCGTGCCGGAGCCGGGCCCGCCACACCGGTTCGGCCGTCTCGACACGCGCCAGTCGTCCGGCCGCCGATAAGAGCACCCAGTCCATGTCCCCTCCTTCGCGTTGACGACCCCAGTCTAGCGGGCAAGCGCGAGGCGGCGGTACGCGGCGAGGGCTGGCGCCGGGGTGTCGTCGGCGGCGACACGGCCCTGGTCGAGAACGATGACCCGGTCGAAGCCGGCGAGGGCGTCCAGGTCGTGGGTGATGACCACGACCGGTTGGGGGAGCGCGGCGATCACCTCCATGACACGGTACTTGTTCTTCAGATCGAGCAGCGTGGTCGGCTCGTCGAAGACGACGATCGCGGGCTCCGTGATGAGGATGGCGGCGATGGCGAGCAGCTGTTTTTGCCCGCCCGACAGG
>JAIRVA010000018.1 GCA_031254155.1 Propionibacteriaceae bacterium | reverse complement strand
GCTGTCTGGTCTAGTGATGGTGCTGGTACGTCGACCTGCCGCGACTGGAACGGCGCCGAGGTGCCGTGTTGGCGAGGCGCATACTGGTGGAGCGCTCCACGTAACATGTACTGCCATGTGATCAACCGGCCGGCGTCAGATCCCAACTGGGAGCGGCACCGTGACGCGGCGGGTAATCCCCAGGGGACGTTGTTGGGGTGTTTCTCGGGGTATGTCCGGTCGGACGGGTCGGAGATGGTGGTGTGGATCCCGGGGTCGGCGTCGTCGCCGGGTCGGGCGGGGACAGATCCGGTGACAGTCGCCCGGACGGCGGTCGCGTCCCTGCAGTTGCACGCCCCGACGGTCGGGGTGGGGGCATTCGTGTACGACGGGTATGAGGAGTGGAGCTTGTCGTGGTGGGTGGGAGCACCCATGTGGTTGTGGGTCGACAAGTCGGATCCGTTGCAGTGGGGTGCCCACACGATTTCTGCGTCCGACGGCGGGTTGACGGTGACGGCGACCGTGACGGCGGCAACTGTGTCGTTCGACCCGGGAGACGGGAGTCCGCCGATGGTGTGCCGGTCGGCGGGGACGGTGCGTCCATGGGATCCGTATGATCCGTTGGACCACCATTCCCCGTCAGGGTGTGAGCACACCTACATGCACACGAATGAGTTGGGCAATATCAACTCGCGTTACGTCGTGTCGGCCACGGTGACGTGGAATGTCACCTGGTCGTCGTCGGATGGTCAGGTGGGTTCGTTCACGACCACGGTTGCTTCGACTGATCAGGCGTCCATCCATGTCGGGCAACTTCGGGCTGTCATCACCTCGTACGGCTAGCCGACGACCGTACCCGGCATGAAACGGCGGGATGATGCCGCGGAATCACACCCTCTGTAACACCCTGCGGCTCATCTCGTCTGGTCGCCGAGATGGGTTCGGCCGGTTGTCTCTGGTGGTGACATAGTGACACCTTGGCGACACTTAAGTGACACTCTGGTGTAACTTGGTGTCATGGATACTGTCGCTATGGTGTCGCTCCTGCGGGCCGAGGGCAATGACACGGCCGCCATTGAGGCCAAGCCTGCTCTCGGAGGTTTGCCGGGCAACTTGGCGAGCGTACTGTCCGCTTTCGCGAATCGGCCTGGTGGTGGCACGCTCATCCTGGGCCTGGACGAGACCCGTGGCTTTGCTGCCTGCGGCGTGTTTGACGTCAAGGCCGCTCAGCAGGGCGTGGCAGCGGTGTCGCGATCGGCGCTCGAGCCACCTGTTCATGTCACAACCGAGTCCGTGTCCTTTGAAGGACATGATGTCATCATCGTACGCATCCTTGAGTGTAGCCAAACCGGTAAGCCGGTGAGGGTCCGGGCGACCGGGCAGGCGTTTTTGCGGCAGTACGATGGTACGTACCCATTGTCGTCGCTCGAGGAGCAGGCGTTTGTGGCCGCGAGAACCCCGCCCAAGTACGACCACGACATGGTTGAAGGTTCGTCGCAGGGTGATCTCGATGATCTCGCTATTGCCACTTTTATTCGTGCGCGCCGGGCCCAGTCCTCTGTCTTTGTGGACTGGCCAGACGAGCAGATTCTCGTCCATGCCGGTGTGATGGCCGCTTCCGGCGAAGCGACGCTGGCAGGCCTTCTCGCTCTCGGCGTGTTGCCCCAGGCATTCTTCCCCAATCTGGCGATCCATGCGTCGAGCTGGACTGGTTCTCCGCGGGCGGCCGGCTCCCGGGTCCTTGATTCGGCCGTCATTGAGGGCCCGATTCCGGTGATGCTTGCCGATGTGGAGGCGTGGGTCGGTCGTAACACGGCCACCGCGATCATTGAGACGCCGGATGGCAATCTTCGTGACCAACCACAGTACCCTGTGCGGGCGGTGCGTGAGGTCGTCGCCAATGCGCTCATCCACCGTGATCTTGGCCCGTATGCTCTAAACCGGTACGTCAGCGTCACTCTCGAACCTGGTCGGCTGGTCGTCGCCAACCCAGGCGGTTTGTATGGTATCAGTCTTGATGCGCTTGGTCATACCGAGTCGAGTCTGCGGAATGGCTGGCTTGCGGCGATTCTCATGAACGTACGGACAGTTGACGGACGGCGTGTCATTGAGCGCCTCGGTTCCGGCGTACCCGCGACCCGTGATGCCATGTCGCGCGCGGGCCTGCCTGAGCCCCGGTTTTTCGACAGTGGACTTGCCTTCACTGCCCGGCTTGACAGTACGTACGCCGCTCCGGCGCGAGTGTCTCGTGCTCTCCCGCCGCTGACTGGTAACTCGGCGGCCGTCCTGGCCGGCCTCACTGCGGGGGCAGGTACGGCCATTGAGATCGCTGCGCAAACTGGCCTTTCCCTCCGCCAAACCCGTTACGTACTCAAAAGTCTTGTTACGCAGGGACGGGTGGCCAGTGACGGCGCCGCTCGCAACACCCGGTACGCCGTCGCGTGACCGAGGTGCGCGGCGTCGGCCCCCGGCAGCGCCGGATATCGCTCGTGCACGTTTGGTCGCGGCGAGTGAACAAACTTTCAGAATTGGCTTGTGTATAACTCCCCAGGGACCTTTCTGATGGTGTGGAATATGTGGTATGCATCTGTAATCGGGAGTTGGGAGGGCTGATGAAGGGCCTGCGGGGAGTGGTTGTGGTGGTTGTTCTGGGGGTGGGTTTGGTGGGGTGCGCGCCGGGGGGTGAGGTGACGTCCTCGCCATCAACGGGCGAGAGTACGACGGTGGTCGTGACGCCGACACCGTCGCCGACTCCGCAGTGGACGGCGGAGGAGCAGGGGGCGGTGGACGCGGTCCGTGAGTATATGAGAGTGTGGGATGATATCGCCCAGAATCTCGGGACGGCTGACATCAACCGGATCCACGAGGTGGCAGGTGACCCCCTTGCATCTGACGAGGTAGTCACACTGTCGCAATGGGAAAGTAAAGGGTTAAGGCTTGTCGGTAGTCCTACTTTTCGGGTTGACCACGTTGAGCGTGGGGTCCAAGATTATCAAGGGACAATATATCGCGTTGGTGGTTGCTACTCCGTGAACGCTAACCTTGTCGATGAGGCTGGGGGTGTCATCGGCGGGAGTCGGAAAGAGCCAGGAACTGTGGTTTTCACCGTGCTCCACCTGACGACTGGTAGGTACATGGTGACCGACAATGCGGGGAAGGACGTGCTGTGCTGAAATCAGTCATGCGAATTGCCTGTTCGTGTCTGCTGGTGTTCTTCGGCCTGCTCGTACCGACTGGTGCGAGTGCTGACTCGTCATCTGTCCACGTCTCTGAGTGGATGGGAAATGTTGAGGCTAGTGTGACTGGCGCGTCCACTGGTGGTGGTGTCTCGTCTGTATCGGGTAGTGGTGGCGGTGATGGTTCTGCTTCACCGGTGTGCCACGACGGGAATGGTACGGAGCTGGCCTGCTGGATGGGAACGTACTGGTGGGACTCATCAAGACACATGTATTGCCATGTGATTAGTCGGCCAGTAGAGAATGCGTATTGGGATGGGCATCGCGACCCGGCGGGTAATCCCCAGGGGACGTTGCTGGGGTGTTTCGCCGGCTATGTAAGGTCGGATGGCGCCGAGATGGTGGTGTGGATCCCGGGGTCGGCGTCGTCGCCGGGCCGTCCGGGCACGGATCCGGTGACAGTCGCCCGGACGGCGGTGGCGTCCCTGCATTTGCATGCTCCGACGGTGGGGGTGGGGGCGTTCGTGTACGAAGGGTACGAAGAGTGGGGCTTGTCCTGGTGGGTCGGAGCACCGATGTGGTTGTGGGTGGACAAGTCGGATCCGTTGCAGTGGGGCAGCCACACGATTTCTGCGTCCGCAGACGGGTTGACCGTCACCGCGACGGTGACCGCGACGACTGTGTCGTTTGACCCGGGTGACGGGAGTCCGCCGATGGTGTGCCGGTCGGCGGGGACGGTGAGACCCTGGGACCCGTATGATCCGTTGGATCATCATTCGCCGTCGGGGTGTGAGCACACGTACCTGCACACGAATGAGTTGGGCAATATCGACTCGCGTTACGTGGTGTCGGCGACGGTGACGTGGAGTGTCACCTGGTCGTCGTCGGATGGTCAGGTGGGGTCGTTCACGACCACGGTCGCCTCGACCGGCCAGGCGTCCATCCATGTCGGTCAACTCCGGGCTGTCTTCACCTCGTTCGGCTAGACGACGACCGTACCCGGCATGAAACCGCGTGATGATGCCGCGGGATCACACCCGGTCAACTCGGGGACGGCGGGGCGTGTCGTACCGTGGATGTCACTGAAGGCACTTCCACGCGGCTTGACGGGTGCGTGAGGTGGTGCCGGTCGCGAGGCCGGGTCCGGTGCGGACTGGTTCAGCGGAACAGGTCGCCCAGCCAGTCGAGGATGAGGTGCAGCGCCTCGGGATCGAGGTGGGTGTCCGCCTCGTTGTAGTGCGGGTCGGCGATGGCCTCGGCGACATTTCGGGTCTCCGCCTTGAGGACGTGGTTGGCGTTCGGGGGGAAGGCGAAAACAACGTTGCTCATACCCGCGGCAGCGGCCTGCAACGGGTCGCCGTCGAGGTGGGTATCGACCTGAATGTCCTTGCCACCGATGATAACGAGGGTGGGGAGGGTTGCCTTCACCAGGCGAACGCCCGCATTTTCCGACCACAGTTCGCGGGCGAACGGCAGGTTCAGGGGTGTCTCGAAGCTCGCGAGCAGTTGCCGGATCGGCTCGGGCAGTCCCGGATCGGGGTTCATCGGCTCGCCCGCCTCGTACCGCGTGAGGGACGCCTCGACGAGCGCCATCAGCGCGTCGCCGCCCTCGACCTGGGCGAACTGGGCTGCCAGTTGGGTCCGCAAGAGTTGGCCCACCGCGCGTCCGGGCGGGGCGGCGAGGACGATCCCGGCGAAGGGGTGCGCCTGCGGGGTAGTGGCGTAGTGCAGGACGTGCAACGTACCCTCACTATTGCCAAGACCCGCCAGTCGCGACGGATCCACGAAGTCTTGGCCCGCCAAGACATTGACCGCGGCCACCAGCTCGTCGAGGTGGAAAGCCATGCTGATCCGCCCCATCATGGCGGGCACGTTCTCCCTCACGTGCGGCCCGGAGGCCCGCTTGTCGTACCGCAGCGAGGCGATGCCAGCCGCCGCCAGCGCCTCCGCGAGCAGCCGGGCCGAGCCGTTCGTCCCGGGCAACAAGGGCGAGCACCAGTCCCGGTCCGTCGGCCCGGACCCCGCGACCATGATGACGCCGGGGAACGGACCGGCGCCCTCCGGCCGGACGACCGTACCGAACATGGTCATCCCGTCCAGAACCCACGACACTTCTGTTGTCAACAACATGTGCCCAGTATACGCTTTGTGTGTGACGACCTGGTCCGGTGACGCGGTAGGCTCGTCCTAGACCCAAAGCGAGGAACAATGTGGAACGACCTGCAAACTGATGCGTACGAAGGGATGTTGGCGGAGACGGTCACGCTGCCGGGGGCCGGCGGTGACCGGATCCACGCCTACCTCTCCCGCCCGCTGGGCCCCGGGCCGTACCCGGGGATCGTCCTTGTCCCCCACCTGCCGGGCTGGGACGAGCTCAACCGGGAGGTCGCCCGCCGCTTCACCCAGCACGGTTTCACGGTCGTCTGCCCGAACATCTACGAGCGGTTCGGCCATGGGCGGCCGACCGAGGTGGCGCAACGGGCCCGCGAGAGCGGCGGGGTGCCGGACACCACGGTGATGGGTGATTGTGCGGGTGCGCTCGACTACCTCAAGACCCTGCCCACCTCGAATGACCGCGTGGGCGTCATCGGCATGTGTTCCGGCGGGCGTCACGCCTTCCTGGCGGCTTGTACGATCCCCGGCTTCGACGCCGCCGTTGACTGCTGGGGTGCCCGCGTGATCGCGGCGCCCGAGACCCTCACGCCGGCGCAGCCCGTCGCCGCGATCGACTTCACCGCTGACCTCGCCTGCCCGTTGCTCGGCATCTTCGGCAATGATGACCAGTTCCCCACGCCGGCGGAGGTCGACCGCCACCAGGCCGAATTGGAGAGGTACGGCAAGACGTTTGAGTTCCACCGCTACGACGGGGCCGGTCACGCGATGTGGAACCACGCGGGGGAGTCGTACCGTCCCGTCCAAGTGATGGACGCCTGGAACAAGGTTCTGGCCTTCTTCGCCCAGCATCTGGGCGGTCATGGCTAGAGGACCCGCCTTTTCGGTGATGGTGAAACCGGTGGGGTCCCACTGTAACTTGCGGTGTACGTACTGCTACTACCTGCCGACCCCCAACACCGTCCCGCGCATGTCCGACGAGACCCTGGAACGGTTCGTCACCCAGTACATTGCCGCTAGTCCCGGCCCAGAAGTCAGCTTCGTCTGGCACGGCGGCGAGCCCACGCTGGCGGGGCTGGACTTCTATCGCCGCGTCGTCGAACTCCAGGCCCGCCACCTCCCGCCGGGGTGGACCGCCTGGAACAACCTCCAGACCAATGGGGTGCTGCTGGACGACGAGTGGTGCGCCTTCCTCGCCGGGCACCGGTTCGACGTGGGCGTGAGCATCGACGGGACGCGGGCGATTCACGATGCCGGGCGCCCCGATCCGCGCGGTCGCGGGAGCTACCAGGCCGCCGTCACCGCCGTCCGCCGCTTGCAGGCCCACGGCGTCCAACCCGACCTGCTGTGTACCGTGACCGACGCGACCACCCGGGCCCCGCTCGCCGTCTACCGGAGTCTGCGGGCCCTCGGGACGGGCTGGCTGCAGTTCATCCCCGTACTCGGTCACGTCGACGGCGAGGCGTACGGCGACTTCCTCGGGGCAATCTTCGACGAGTGGGTGTACAACGACCTCGGGCGAACGGAGGTGCAACTGTTCGCTGAGACGGCCCGCCTCCTGGCCGGGGGTACGGCGGGGGTCTGTTGGTTGGCGCCGACCTGCGGACGGGCTCTCGTGGTGGAGGCCGATGGCAGCGTTTACTCCTGCGACCACTTCGTCAACCCCGCCCACCGCCTGGGCGACGTGGCGACGGCCGACCTCGGCGACCTCGCCCGTTCACCTCGTCAGCGCGCTTTTGGCGACGCCAAGCGGACCCTGCCCGCGCAGTGCCGTCAGTGTCCCTGGCTCACGCTGTGCCGGGGCGGCTGCCCGAAAGACCGGCTTCCCGACGGTGTCAACCATTTGTGCGGCGGCCTCACCCGCTTCTACGCCCACGCCGTGCCCCGGATACGCCGGGTCATCGGCCTGACCCGCCTCGGCCACGCCCCGGCCCAGATCATGGCCCAGTTGCGCACCGAAGCCCGCGGCCGGTGAACGCAAGTTTAGTGATGCCCACGCTGTGACCAGGGGACGGGACAACAACTACGTCACTGGTAGTGTTCGCTCATGAAGCGAATCACGAACATTTCGCTCGCTGTGGCACTGGCGCTCACCGCGAGCCTCGCCGCCTGTACGGCGAACAACAATGACTCTAACAAGGCGACAGGCCCGGCGACGGGGGCGGCCTACGTCACCGACGGTACGTGGACCGCGGCCCAGGTCAGCGATCCGGGGGCGCTCGACCCCCAGCTGTCCATTGTCGCCGGGCTCTTCGAACTCAGCGGTTACGCGTACGACAACCTCGTCGGCCTCGACCCGTCGGGCGACATTCTGCCGCAACTGGCCAAGTCCTGGACCGTGGCGGCGGCCCAGGCGACCTTCGAGATCAACGACGGCGTCACCTGCTCGGATGGTTCGGCGCTGACCGCCCAAACCATCGCCGACAACCTCAACTGGATCTCGAACCCCGAGAACGCCTCGCCGTACTACGGGTCCTTCCTGCCCGCCGGTATCACCGCCAGCGCGAGCGGTACGACGCTCACCCTTGACCTCGCCCAACCCGCTCCCTTCCTACTGGCGTCCATCGCCAACGTCCCCATCGTCTGCGACGCCGCCCTCAAAGACCGGTCGCTGCTGGACAACGCCACGCTAGGCTCCGGGCCGTACGTCCTCAAGGAGGCCGTGCCGGAGGACCACTACACCTACGAGCGGCGTGACGGCTACACCTGGGGCCCAGGCGGCGCGACAACCGCCGAGTCTGGCCTGCCCAAAACGATCGTCGTCCGCATCGTCCAGAACGAGTCGACGGCGGTGAACCTGCTGCTCAGCGGCGAGGTGAACCTCGTCACGACCGTCGGCGCGGACGCGGCGCGGGCGGAGGCGGCGGGCCTGGCCTCGGTTGATGTACCAGCCGTGCTCGGCATGACCTGGTACAACCACGCCGACGGCCACACGACCGCCGACCCGGCCGTCCGGAAGGCGCTGACGCAGGCGCTCAACTTTGACGATCTCGCGACCGCGATCACCTCGGGCGAGGGCAGCCGGGCGAGCATGCTCGCCGTCATTCCGCCGACAACGTGCAACTATGACGCCACGACGGGCAATATCGCGGCCTTTGACACGGCCGCCGCCGGGAAGACGCTCGAGACCGCGGGCTACGCCAAGGGTGCGGACGGCAAGTACGCCAAGAACGGGACGCCGCTCACCGTCACCTTCTTGTACGATTCGTCGATGGGGACGCCGATGCAGGCGGCCGTCGAACTCGCCCTCCAACAGTGGGCGGCGGCGGGTATCACCGTCCAGCCGTCCGGGCTCGACTCCGCCCGCGTCTCCGAGGTCCTGTTCAGCACCGGCGCGTGGGATGTCTCGTGGACGCCGATCAACGTCAACAGCCCCGACCAGGTCGTGTCGTACCTCTCCGGTCCGACCCTGGCCGACGGCGGCGCGAACTTCTCCGCGATCACGAATGGGGGGTACGACCAGGCGGTCGCCGACGCGCAGACGAAGACGGGCGCCGACGCGTGCGGGGCCTTCAAGACCGCCGAAGCGTCACTGTACAAGGACTCCGACTTCCTGGCGTGGGCAGTCCGGCCCAACAAGATCTTCTACACGGATTCGGAGTACGCCTACATCGGCAAGACCCAGGTCACGGCGCTGCGCCTGACCGCCAAGTGACCCGATGAGCCCCTCGGCCGTCCTCCAGAACCGGTGGGTGCGGTTCGCCTTCCGGCGCGCCGGACGGCTGGTGGTCTCGCTCTGGGTGGTGGTGACGGCGGCGTTCTTCATGATCCACCTGATCCCCGGCGATCCGGTCCGGGGGGCGCTGGGGATCAGCGCCGCGCCCGAGATCGTCGCCGCCCAGCGGGAGGCGCTCGGGCTCAACCGGCCGCTCTGGGACCAGTATCGCCGCTTCATCAGCGGCCTTTTCACCGGTGACCTCGGGAACTCGATCCTGAAGCGGCAGCCGGTGTGGGAGACCATCGCCGTCCGGCTGCCCGCCACGGTCAGCCTCGCCGTGCCGGCGTTTCTGCTGGCCCTGCTCGTCGCCGTCCCGCTCGGCGTGGCCATGGCTGTGATCACGCGGAACGGGCGGGCGCGGCGGGCGGAGCTGGGGTTCGTGGGCACGTCGGTCGTGCTCGGGACGATCCCCGATTTCCTCTACGGCTGCCTCTTCATCGCCCTGTTCGGGATCTCGCTGAAGTGGCTGCCGGTCGCCGGGCGGCGGGGCGTCTCGTCGTACATCCTGCCCGTCGTTTCCCTCGCCATCGGCGCGATCGCGATCCTCGCCCGGATCGTCCGCGTCGAGGTCCTGGCCGTCCTGAACACGGACTATGTCCGTACCGCCCGCGCCAAACGCCTGCCCGCCTGGCAGATCTACCTGAAGCACGCCGTGCCGAACGCCCTCACCGCCACGCTCACGTTGTCGGGGATGCTGCTCGCGACCATGTGCGTGTCGACCGTGTTCGTAGAGAACGTCTTTGCCTGGCCGGGGCTCGGGCAGACGATTGTGACCGCGATCACCAGCAAGGACTTCCCGGTCGCGCAGGCCGTCATCCTGGTGTACGGCGCGGGCGTCATCATTATCAACACCGTGGTCGACCTGATCCTCGCCCTTCTCGACCCGCGGTCGGCAGTGAGCGAGGGCTGATGACACGCGTGCAGAAGATGTTGGGTACGCCGCTGGCGCGGACTGCCGCGGTGCTGCTCGGCCTGGTGGCGGTGCTCGCCGTGCTCGCGCCGGTCATCTGGGGCCGCCGCGCCGAGACGGTCGACATGACGGGCATCCTGGCCCCGCCTTCGGCGGCCCACTGGGCGGGGACGGACGGGCTCGGCCGCGACCTGCTCGCGCGCGTGCTCGTGGCGACCCGGCTGACCCTGCTGCTCACGCTCGAAGCCACCGCCATCGGGGTCGTGGCCGGTTTCCTGCTCGGCGCGGCGCCGTTCCTGCTCGGCCGCGTGCTCGGCCGGGCGGTGACCTGGCTCATCGGCATGGCCGTCGCTTTTCCCGGCATCCTGCTCGCGTTGTTCTTCGCGGTCATCTTCGGTACGGGGGCCGCGTCGGCGGCGCTGGCCCTCGGGCTGGCCTCGGCGCCGGCGTTCGCCCGGCTCTGCCAGACCCTCGTGGCCGGTGTCCTGGCCCGCGACTTCATCGCTGCGGCCCAGATCGGCGGGGTCGGGCGGTTCCGCATCCTGTTCCGGCACATCCTGCCCAACATCGGCGCCCCGCTGGCGGTCAACGCGACCGCCGGGGCCGGCAGCATCCTGCTGTCGTTCGCCGGGTTGTCGTTCCTCGGGCTCGGGGTCCAGCCGCCGGCGTACGACTGGGGGCGGCTCATGATGGAGTGCCTGCAGTCGGTCTACGTCTACCCGCTGGCGTCCCTGACCCCCGGGTTGGCGGTGGTCCTGGCCGGGCTGGCGTTCAACCTGACCGGGGAGACCATCGCCCACTCGCTGGGGATCGTGACGATGAGCGGGCTGCGGGGGCAGTCGCGGCGGGCGCGCGCCGCCTCCCGTCCCGGTTCCCGCCGGGCGGGGCCGACGGGTCCGGCCAGTGTCCGGACTTCCGGGGCGTCAGATTGGCCGGTGGTTCCCGCCGATGTCGAGCTGACAAGCCAGGACGACGGGGCCGCTGCCCTTCTGAGTGTACGGGGGTTGCGGGTGACGTTCCCCACGGAGTCCGGGTGGGTGTCCCCGGTCCGCGGAGTGTCCTTCGACATCGCACCCGGCGAGGCGGTCGGACTGGTGGGGGAGTCCGGCTCGGGCAAGTCGCTGACCGCCCTGGCCGTCGCCCAACTGATCGAGTTCCCGGGCCGGGTCGCCGCGGACGCGGTCCGGTTCGCCGGGGCGGAGTTGACCGATGGTACGTCCCACCGCCACCTGCTCGGTACCTCGCTCGCCATGGTCTTCCAGGACCCCATGACCTCGCTCAACCCGACGCGGCGGGTCGGGGCGCAACTGGCCGAGCTGGGCCGCGCCCACGGCGGCCTTAACCGCCGGGCGGCCCTCGCCCGCGCGGTCGACCGCCTGGAGGCGGTCCGGATCCCGGAACCGGCGAGACGGGCCCGGCAGTACCCGCACGAATTCTCCGGCGGCATGCGGCAGCGGGCCATGATCGGGCTCGGCGTCATGCTCAACCCCCGGCTCATCATCGCCGACGAACCGACGACGGCGCTAGACGTCACCGTCCAGGCGCAGGTGCTCGACCTGCTCGCGTCGATCCGCCGCCGCGATGGGGTCGCGCTCTGGCTGATCTCGCACGACGTGTCGGTCGTCGCCGCAGTGTGCGACCGCACACTCGTCATGTACGGCGGGCGGATCGTCGAGGACCTCCCGACCGCGCGGTTGCGCACCGCCGCCCACCCGTACACCCGGGCGCTCGTGGCCGCCGTCCCGACGATGACGACCGATGTCACGGCACCGCTGGCGACCATTCCGGGCCGCCCGCCGGGGCCGGGGGAGCTGTCCGGCTGCGCGTTCGCGCCTCGTTGTCCGCTGGCCGATGACCGCTGCCGGGCCGAAGAGCCGGCTGTGGTGAGCGCTGGCGCCCACCGGGTCGCCTGCTGGCACGTCGCGGAGGCCGTCCGGTGAGCGAACTCAAGTTTTCCCATGTCACAGTGCATTTTGGTACGGGCCGTCGACGGATCACGGCCGTCGACGACGTCAGCCTCGTCGTACCCCGCGGCAGCATCCTGGGTCTCGTCGGCGAGTCGGGATCGGGCAAGTCCACGCTGGCCCGCGCGGCCGTCGGGCTCGCCCCCGTCCACGCCGGCTCGATCACCCTCGATGGTGACCCCGTCCCGACCCGCGGGTCGTACCGTCCACTGCAGATGGTCTTCCAGGACCCGACGGCATCCCTCGACCCGCGCCTGACCATCGGCGCGGCCATCGCCGAGGTGGCGCCGCGCGGGCTCACCCGCGCCGGGCGGGCCGCCGAAGTCGCGCGCCTGCTCGAACTCGTGCACCTCGAAGCCGGCCAGGCCGCCGCGTTTCCCGGCCAGCTCTCGGGCGGGCAGCGCCAGCGGGTGGCCCTCGCCCGCGCGCTCGCGGGCACGCCCAAGGTCATCATCGCCGACGAGATCACGTCGAGCCTCGATGTCTCCATCCAGGGCGCGATCCTCAACCTGGTCCGCGACCTCGTGGCCGAGATCGGGCTCACGCTGCTGTTCATCTCGCACAACCTCGCGGTGGTCCGGTACATGGCGAGCCGCGTGGCCGTCATGCAGGGCGGCCACCTCGTCGAAGAGGGCCCGACCGCGCTGGTCATGGCGAACCCCGCCCATCCCTACACCCGCCAACTGCTCGCCGCCGTACCCGGCGCCGATAAACCGAAAGGAACCCCATGAAGGAAATTGATGCTGCCCACTGGCAGGCAAGACTGGACACCATCGCCCGCGAGACCGGCGTCGTGGGGGCGGTGCTCGGGCTGCTGCACCTCGCCGAGGACGGCGAAGACGAGCTGGTCCGCGTGGCGACCGGCGTACTTAACGCCAACACGGGCCGGGCGACGACGGTCGACTCGCTCTTCCAGATCGGCTCGATCAGCAAGACCTGGACGGCGACGGTGATCATGCAACTGGTTGACGAGGGCAAGATCAGCCTCGACCAGCCGGTCAAGGACATCCTGCCGGACTTCCGCCTCAGTACGGACGACCTGACGAACGGGATGACCATCCGCAACCTGCTCAACCACACCTCCGGCATCGACGGCGACGTGTTCGTGGACACCGGGCGGGGCGACGACAACCTGGCGAAGTACCTGACCGAGCTCGAAACGGCGGTCCAGATCTTCCCGGTGGGTGCGACCTGGTCGTACTGCAACTCCGGTTTTTCCATCCTCGGCCGCATCATCGAGGCCCAGACCGGCCAGGTCTGGGACACCGCGATGCGCGAGCGTCTGTACGCCCCGCTCGGACTGACCCACACCTGTACCCTGCCCGAGGAGGCGCTGCTGTTTGACACGGCGGTCGGCCACGTGGTCGGCCTGCCCGAGCCGAAGGTCGCGCCCGTCTGGATGCTGCAGCGCAGCGCTGGCCCCGCCGGGCTCATCAATGCGAGCATCGCCGATCTGCTGACGTTCGCGCGCCTGCACCTCAAGGACGGTGTGGCGGCGGACGGTACGCGGGTGGTCTCGGCCGAGATGGCGGCGGCGATGCGCGACTTCTCGGTGGACGTCCCCGAAAAGTACCTGCTCGGCGACTCCTGGGGGCTCGGCTTCATCCGGTTCAACTGGGGCGGGGCCTTCCTCTACGGCCACGACGGCAACACCATCGGCCAGGCCGCCTTCCTGCGCATCTACCCTGAGGCGGGCCTCGCGGTCGGGCTCCTGACGAACGACGGTTCGGCCCACCAGTTGTACCAGACGCTGTTCGGGGAGATCTTCGACGAGCTCTGCGGGGTCACGATCAACGAGATGCTCGAACTGCCCGACGAGCCGCCGGCCCTGGACATCACGCCGTGGGCCGGGCGGTACGAGCGCGCGAGCGTGCTCATCGAGATCATCGACGAGGCGGAGGGGCCCCTGTTCCGGGCGACCCAGAAGGGCGAACTGGCCGCGCTGGAGGAGAACCCCGTCCAGGAGTACCGCATGACCCCGGTCCGCGAGGGCCTTTACGGGATCTACATGAAGGACATGGGCATCAACGCGCCGGTCTGGTTCTACCAGTTGCCGACGGGCGAGCGGTACGTCCACTTCGGCGCCCGCGCGACCCGCAAGGTCGCCTGATGCGTATCACGGCGGTTCGGGCCGCGGCCATCTCCGTCCCGCTGGCGGAGCCGTTCGTCATCTCGCTCGCCGTCATCGACTCCGCGGAGACGGTCATCGTGACGCTGGAGACCGATGAGGGCCTCGCGGGGTACGGCGAGGGGGCGGGCATCGCCATGGTGACCGGCGAGACGACCGCCACCGTCCTCGCCGCCATCCGGACCCTCACCCCGGCCCTCATCGGCCAGGATCCGTTCGCCATCGAAGCCCACCACCGGGCGTTCGACCGGCTTCTGTCCGCGAACGGGGCCGCGAAGGCGGCGCTGGACCTGGCGTTGTACGACCTCATGGGCAAGGCGGTGGGGCTGCCGGTGTACCGGCTGCTGGGCGGCCACCGTACGACAGTCGAAACCGACATGACGATTGGGCTGGGCGCGCCCGACGCGATGGCGGCGCAGGCGTCTGACCTGGTCGCGCAGGGTTACCGGGAGATCAAGGTCAAAGCCGGCAGCAACCGGGCGCAGGACCGGGCCGCGATCGCCCTCATCCGCGCCGTCGCCCCGCACGCCCACCTCAAGGTCGACGCCAACCAGGGCTGGACGGTCGCCGAGGCCCTCGACATGGCGCGCTACTACACGGGTTTCGACGTGGGCGCGATCGAGCAACCCGTACCTCACTGGGACCTGGACGGTCTGGTGGCGGTACGGCAGCGGTCGCCGATCCCCATCATGGCCGACGAGAGCTGCTTCACGGCGCACGACGCCTCGACGATTATCAAGCGGGGTGCGGCGGACCTGATCAATATCAAGTTGATGAAGTGTGGCGGGCTCTACCCGGCGCTCCAGATCAACGCGGTCGCGGAGGCGGCCGGGGTCAGGTGCATGGTCGGCTGTATGTTGGAGAGCCGCTTGGGCATCGCGGCCGGAGCTCATCTCGTCGCCGCCCGGCCCAACATCGTCTACGCCGATCTGGACAGCTTCCACGACTTCGACGACTCGTCGGTGATCGAGAGCGCCTTCGGTTTTGACACCCCGGTCATCCGCCTGACCGACGCCCTCGGACTGGGGGTGACAATAGCCGGGGACGGAGCGCGGTGAGGACTCGCGAAACCACGGGGCTCGCGACCAGCACGAGCCGCCTATCGGTCGTAATGCCCCCGGCATTGGTAAATTTCGAGGACATCTCCCCGGATGGCGAACACCAATCGGTGCTCACTGTCGATGCGCACGCTCCACCAGCCCGCGAGGTCCCCGCGAAGCGGTTCGGGTTTTCCGGTGGTGGAGTACCCATTGCGCTCGATGTCGCGGATGAGCGCGTTTATTCGGTGCAGAGTCTTTTTGTCTTGCGACTGCCACCAGAGATAGTCTTCCCAAGCGGACTCGTGCCACGACTTAAGCATTCAGTCCTCGACTAGGTCGTGATAAACCATACTTGTACCGGTTTCTGTGTCTGCCCGGACCTGGCGCAAGTGTTCGAGGTTGGCTGCAGAGTAGAAGGGGTCGATCGATACATCAAAGGGGATCCGGCGTTCTCTCGCGACTTTGCGGGCGAAGACCGTGAATGCCGTTGTCAGGTTCATACCAAGTTCACGGCAGGTCTCCTCCAGATCCCGCTTCAAGTCAGACTCCATACGGATGTTAACAAGCGTAGTGTTTGGCATCTCTTACCTCCTGGGATTTATACTACCGTGCGTTTACGGAGTAAAGACATCCTTGGGACAGCGTCAGCTGAGATCCTTCAATTGCGGGGCTTCGAGGGTCGTGTCAAGGATGGCGTTACCCTCGGCGGGGGAGAGATACGGCGTCTGTCCGGGGTGAGCTACACCTGGAGGGCGGTGCGCAACCGGTCGACGTGGCCCTTGGCCCGGACGCCGTACTGCGCGTCGACGATCACGCCACGCCCCTCCGCGTCGACGTCGATCACGAAGGTCGAGCGGATGACGCCGGTCAGGGCCTTGCCCCAGATCACCCGGTCGCCCCAGCCACCGTACGCCTTGATCACCGTCAACTCCGGGTCGGAGAGCAGCGTCACCGTGAGGTCGTTCTTGGTGACGAACCGGGTGAGCTTGTCCGGAGAGTCGGGGGAGAGCCCGAGGATGTGGTACCCCGCCTGCGCGAACGCCGCCGCGGCCGCCGAGAAGTCGATGGCCTCCACCGTGCAACCGGGCGTCAGGGCCGCGGGGTAGATGTACAGAATCACCTGGCCAGGAGCGAAGTCTGCCAGCGAGACCCGCGTACCGGCCGCATCAAGCAACGAAAATCCAGGCGCCGCCTCGCCCGCTACCAGTTCAGTCATAGCACAATACTACCGTCCCTGGCGACGAGGAAGCGCTAAGCTAGTGGTGTTCAGCAAAGGAGGCACCATGGCGGACAACCGGACGGTGGCGGAGATCGAGCGGGACCTTGAGGCGACCCGCGAGCGTCTGGCCGCCAATCTGGCGTCCCTGGTGACGGAGATCCACCCGAGAGTCGTCGCCCATCGGACCGTGACTGAGGCCAGGCGAGAGACCCGGGTAGCGATTGACAAGGGCAAAGAGACGGTACGGGCGACGTACCGCCGGGCGCTGGCGGTCTTCAAAGATGATTCCGGCTGGAAGCCCAGGCCGCTCGCCGTCGCGGGTGCGACGGTCGCCGTGGCCGTACTCGTGGTCGTCCTCACGTCGAAGAAGCCCGCGTGACCGCCGCTCCCACGGGCGAGGCGCTGCCCATCCACATGCTCCACGACCGGCTGCTCGTCGCCTCCGAGGCGGAGAGCGAACGCAAGTCCGGCGGTGGCATCCTGATCCCCGCCACCGTCAAGATGGGCCGTCGCCTGGCCTGGGCCCAGGTGGTGGCACTCGGCCCGAACGTCCGCTCGGTCAAGGTCGGCGACCGGGTACTGTTCGATCCCGAGGAGGTGGCCGAGGTCGAGTTGCGGGCCGAGGTGTACAGCCTGCTCCGCGAGCGCGATCTCCACGCCGTCGCCGCCATTCAGGCGGACGAGGGGCACACGGGCCTCTACCTGTGAGACGGTGAGACAGTCAGAACACGTCGATGTCGCTGATGCACGTATCTTCACCGTTGTCTCGGGAGTAGGCGGACACGATGGTGAACTTGAGGTACAACGTGTCGACCGGCTTGGGGAACGTGATCCTGTCGCCGTTCCAGCTCGCGCTCTGGGCCAGATCCTGGTCGGTCGAGGTACCGTCTGAGAAGGTGATCCGGATCTTTTGGACGCTGTTGTTCGTGTCGTAGACGGCTTGGCTCTTCAGGTACCCGTTGTAGATGGTGACACCGCTGACGTGCTGCGGGGTGGTGGCGGACAGCAGGATCCACTCGCCGACGCCCGGGCCGGGTGCGCCCTCGACCCACGCCGTGCTGAGGTTGCCGTCCCGGGCCATGGCGGGGGTGTATGTGAACTCACCGATCGGCTCCCGCGTCGAGGACGCCGAGACTGAGGCGAACTGCGGCGGCTTGGGCTGGGCACTCGGCGTGGCGATGGGGGCCGGGGTCGTGACCGGCCCGGTGGAGGTCGCGGCGCCCGCGGGGCCCGCCGTCACCGTCGGCGTCCGCGGACTGGTCCCCGCGGTCCGGGTCGTCTGGGCCGTCGGCCCGTGACTGGCCGGTGGCCGGAAGGTGGGGACGAGGACGAAGACCGTGACCAAGACCACCGCCGTGACGAGGGCGGCAGCGGCCAGGATGAGGAGGACCAGACCGCGGCGGCGGGCGGGCCGGGTGCGGGCAACCGGGGTTGCGGGTACGGCGATCGTCGTCGCCCCGGGCTGCGCCCGTCGCGCCGCGACGACCTGGTGGACGGCCGCATCGCCGTACTGCTCGAGCCAGGCCAGCAACCCCGGGTAGGCGTTCGGGTGCGAGGCAACGCTGATCCAGAGTGTGGGGTAGGTCTGGGCGATGAGCGCCAAGTCCTCCCCCGGGGTACGGGGATCGGCCAGCGCGGCGGCGGCCAGCGCCAGGGTGGAATACTCGGCCATGGAACTCCTCAGATCTTGGGTACAATGTCCTATCCGGTTGGTCTGGGCCCACCCGATGACTGGCGGATGATGAGTTTCACGGGTACGGTCTCCGACTCGGTTTCTTGCCCCGCCAACCGGTCGAGGAGCAACTCGAGCGACCGGCGGCCCATGTACCGCAACTCGGTCCCGACCGAGGACAGCCCCTCGGCTGCGGCGAGCGGCGTGTCGTAGTAGCCCACGACCGCGACATCGTCGGGCGTGGCCAGACCGGACTCCCGCAGGACGCTCAGCGCGCCCAGCGCCCCCAGATCGTGCATGGCGAAGATGGCGTCGGGGTAGGGCCGGTTCGCCAGCA
>JAIRVA010000319.1 GCA_031254155.1 Propionibacteriaceae bacterium | reverse complement strand
CTGCCTGGTGGTCATGGGCGGCGACGGCCTCATGCACCTCGGGCTGAACGCGGCCGGGGGCAGCGGGGTACCGCTCGGGATGATTCCGGCGGGTACGGGCAACGACCTCTGTCGCAGCGTCGGCGTACCGCTGGACCCCGTCAAGGCGGCCCGGGTCATCGTCGACGGCCACCTCCTCCACATGGATCTGACGTCGGTCGTCGGCGATCTGGCGCACGGCCACACACAACGCTACGTCGGGTCGGTGGTGGCGACCGGGTACGACGCGCGGGTGGCGATCCGGGGTGCCAGTCTGTCGAAGGCGTGGGGGAGCCTGGCGTACGCGGTGGCGGCCCTCAAGGAGCTACGGGGTTTTGAGCCGGTGACGTACCGGATCCGCGTGGGCGGCGAAGAACGGGCCCTGCCGGCCATGTTCATCGCGGTCGCCAACGGCGGATACTATGGCGGGGGTATGCACATCGCGCCCACCGCGTCCGTGACCGACGGCCTGCTCGACCTCACCATCATCCATCCCTGCTCGAAGGCGACCCTGCTGCGGCTGCTGCCCAAGATGTTCAGCGGCAAGTTCGTTTCCGACCCGGCGGTCGAGCGTTGCACGGCCCACGAGGTCATGATCGACGGCGACGGCCTCGTCGGAGTGGCCGACGGTGAGGCGCTGGGCGCGCCGCCGTTCGGGATCACCTGCGAACCGGGTGCGCTCCAGGTCTTCCAGCCCAACCCGAGCCCGCTCGCCCGGCGAAGGAAAAAGTAGTGTCGTTCCAGGACTTCCGGGCCCGGTTGTCGTTTCACCTGGACGACTACCAGGTCGAGGCGTGCCGCCATCTGGAGGCGGGCGCGGGGGTCCTGGTCGCGGCGCCGACCGGCGCCGGGAAGACGGTCGTCGGGGAGTACGCGGTCTATCTCGCGCACCAGGCCGGGACGAAGTGCTTCTACACGACCCCCATCAAGGCCCTGTCCAACCAGAAGTACCGTGACCTCGCGGCGGTGTACGGCCCGGAGGCGGTCGGGCTGCTGACCGGGGACCAGGTCATCAACTCGGAGGCGGACATCGCCGTGATGACCACCGAGGTCCTGCGCAACATGATCTACGCCGGTTCGCCGACGCTGCAGGGACTCGAGTTCGTGGTGATGGACGAGGTGCACTACCTCTCCGACCCGTTCCGCGGCCCCGTCTGGGAGGAGGTCATCCTCGGCCTGGAGGCCACCGTCAAGATCGTGGCGCTGTCGGCGACGGTGTCGAACGTGGAAGAGTTCGGGCAGTGGCTCACCAAGGTCCGGGGCAACCTGGCGACGGTGGTGTCCGAACGGCGGCCCGTGCCCCTCTTCCAACACGTCTTCGCGGGGAAGAAGCTGCTGGACCTCTTCCAGGGTGAGGCACCGACGGCCGGGGGCAACCTCGCGGCGCGGGTCAACCCCGAATTGATGCGGCTGGCCTCCACCGAGGCGCGGGCGATGCGCGACGACTCCCGGCAGTTGCGGGGCCGTTCGGGCCGGGGCAAGCGGGGGACCGGGTCCAGTCTCGGGGGCCGCCCCCATGGCCGCTGGGCGGAACGGTCGCACCTCGTACCCCGCCGGACTGCCGTCGTCGCAGATCTGGCCGGGCGGGATCTCCTGCCCGCGATCTACTTCATCTTCTCCCGCCAGGGCTGCGACCAGGCCGTCTCGCACCTGGTCGAGGACGGGCTCACCCTGACGACGGGCCCGGAACGGGACCGGCTGCGGGTGATCGCCGAACAGCACATCACGGGGCTGGAAGAGGCGGATCTCGACGCCCTGCGGTACCGCGGCTGGCTTGAGGCGTTCACCCGCGGCATCGCGGCCCACCACGCCGGTTTGCTGCCCATGTTCAAGCTCGCGGTCGAGGACGCGTTCTCGCAGGGGCTGGTCAAAGTCGTCTGCGCGACCGAGACCCTGGCCCTCGGCATCAACATGCCCGCCCGGACGGTGGTGCTGGACAAGCTCGTGAAGTACAACGGCGTGGGTCACGCCGACATCACGCCGGGGGAGTACACCCAGCTGACCGGCCGCGCCGGCCGCCGGGGGATCGACATCGAGGGCCACGCCGTCGTCACGTGGCAGGCCGGGATCGACCCCCGCGCCCTGGCCGGGCTCGCGTCGCGCCGGACGTACCCGCTGCGGTCCGCCTTCACGCCGACGTACAACATGGCCGTCAACCTCATCGCCTCCGTCGGAGCCAGCCGGGCCAGGCAGATCCTGGAGGACAGCTTCGCGCAGTTCCGGTCCGACCTCGCCCGGACGGCGGCGGACAAGACTCGTTCGCACACCCTCGTTGCCAAGTTCGAGGCGATCTGTTCAGTCTTGGAGTCGCTGGGGTACGTCGCGGGCGACCCGCTCACCGTCACCCAGGCCGGGCGCAGGCTCGCGCGGCTGTACGGGGCACACGACCTGCTGATCGCCGAGGCGATCGAGGCCCGCCTCTTCGACCACCTCAGCCTGCCCAGCCTGGCTGCGACCCTGTCGACGCTGGTGTACGAGGCCCGGCTGGCGGACCGCGGGGAGACCCGGCTGCCCGACCGCGACTCGGCGCGGGCGGTCGAGGCGCTGCGCAAGCTGGCGCGGGGGCTCGTACTCGCGGAGCGGGACCGCCGCCTGGAACCCGCGCCGCCGCTCGACATCGGTTTCGCCCCGGCGGCGTACGCGTGGG
>JAIRVA010000315.1 GCA_031254155.1 Propionibacteriaceae bacterium | reverse complement strand
CAGACCGACGCGGCCGGCCATGACTCGCCGGCGCGGACGGTCGGTGTGACGGTTGATCTCACCGCGCCGGCGGCCCCGGGAGTGAGTTCCCCGGCGGCCGGGGCCCTGATCAACGACGCGACGCCGACGGTGACCGGGACGGGCGAGCCGGGGGCGACGGTGACGATCCAGGATGGTACCGGGAACACGGCGTGTACGACGACGGTGGTCGCTGGTGGTACGTGGTCGTGCCCGGTCGGGACGGATCTGCCCGAGGGCCCGGTCACGCTGGTGGTGACGCAGACCGATCCGGCGGGCAACCAGTCGTCCGCCACGACGCGCGCTGTGACGGTGGACACGACGGCCCCGGCCCCACCGGTGATCACGACCGCGGATGCGCAGTCGGTGGCGGGTACGGCGGATCCCGGCACGACGGTGACGGTGACGTGGCCGGACCAGACGACGAGCGAGGTCCCGGCGGACGGGACCGGGCACTGGTCGGTGGCGACACCCCCGGACATGATTCCGGGGACCGTGTCGGTGGTCGCGACGGATGCGGCGGGCAACTCGTCGCCCGCGGCGACGGCTGACCTGGCCCTGGAGACACCGGGCACGCCGGTGGTCGAGACGGCGAACGCGACGCTGATCGCCGGTACCGTACCGACGCCGGTGGCGGACGGTACGACGGTGACGGTGACGTACCCGACGACCCAGGGGACGGCGACCGTGGACGCGGCCGTGGACCCGGTGACCGGCCAGTGGTCTGTCCCGACGCCGGCGGACGCGGTGAGCGGGCCGGTGTCGGTGGTCGCGACGAGCCCGGGCGGGAAGGAGTCGGCCGCCGGGACGGGGACGTTGGACGTGGACGCCCCGGCGGCGCCGGTCGTGACCAGCCCGGCGGAGGGGGCGGCGATCAATGATCCGACGCCAACGGTCGCCGGGACGGGCGAACCCGGCGCGACGGTGACGGTCCGGGATGGTGACGGTACGCCGCTGTGTACGGTGACGGTCGCCGCGGGCGGTACGTGGTCGTGCGACGTGACCACTCGCCTGGGCGAGGGCCCGGTCACTCTGGTGGTGACGCAGACCGATCCGGCGGGCAACGCCTCGGGTGAGTCGACGGTGGATGTGACGGTTGATCTAACCGCGCCGGCGCTCCCGGTGGTGACGGCGCCGGCGGCCGGTGCGACGCTGACCGAGGCGGCACCGACGGTCGCTGGTACCGGTGAACCCGGTGCGACGGTGACGGTTCAGGACGGTGACGGCAACACCCTGTGCACGGTGACGGTCCCCGCGGGCGGTACCTGGTCGTGTACGGCCGGGACCGACGTGCCCGAGGGCCCCCTGTCCCTGGTCGTGACGCAGACCGATCCGGCGGGCAACGTCTCGGGTGAGGTCACCGTCGCGGTGACGGTGGACACGACGCAGCCGGGGGCACCGCAGGTGACAACGGCGAACGCGACTGTGATCGCGGGCACCGTACCGACGCCGGTGGCGGAGGGTACGACGGTGACGGTGACGTACCCGACGGCGGACGGCACGGCGACCGTGGACGCGGACGTGGATCCGGTGACCGGCCAGTGGTCGGTCCCGACGCCGCCAGATGCGGTGAGCGGGCCGGTGTCGGTGGTCGCGACGCCCCCAGGCGGGAAGGAGTCGGCCGCCGGGACGGGGACGTTGGACGTGGACGCCCCGGTCGCCCCGGTGGTGACGGCCCCGGCGGAGGGCGCCGCGATCAATGATCCGACGCCGACGGTCATCGGGACGGGCGAGCCCGGTGCGACGGTGACGATCCGGGATGGTGACGGCAACCCGCTGTGTACGGTGACGGTCCCCGCGGGCGGTACGTGGTCGTGCGACGTGACCACTGACCTGGGCGAGGGCCCGGTCGCCCTGGTGGTGACGCAGACCGACGCGGCGGGCAATCCCTCGCCCGCCACTACGCGCAATGTGACGGTTGACACCACCGCCCCGGCGGCGCCGACGATCACGACGGCGGACGCGACGACGGTCGCGGGTACGGCCGATCCGGGAACGACCGTGCTGGTGACGTGGCCAGACGGCACGTCGACGCCAGTCACCACCGACGACACGGGCGCCTGGTCGGTGCCCACGCCGGGGGGCATGACCTCGGGGACGCTCACGGTGGTCGCCGAAGACGCGGCGGGCAACACATCGGCCGCGGTGACCACCCGGCTGAACCTGGACGCCCCGGACGCCCCGGTGGTGACGACAGCGAACGCGACGACAATTGCGGGTACGGTACCGACGCCGGTGGCGGACGGTACGACGGTGACGGTGACGTACCCGACGACACAGGGGACGGCCACCGTGACCGCGGACGTCGATCCGGTGACCGGTCAGTGGTCGTTGGCGACGCCCCCGGACGCGATAAGTGGCCCCCTTACGGTGGTGGCGATGAGCCCGGCGCGCGTGCCCTCGAGCCCCGGTACGGCGACCCTCGACGTGGACGCCCCGGCGGCACCGGTGGTGACAGCGCCGAAGGCCGGTACGACGGTCGGTAGCGCCACGCCGACGGTGACCGGGACGGGCGAGCCCGGCGCGACGGTGACCGTCCAGGACGGGGCCGGGCACCCGGTGTGCACTGCGACTGCCGGGGTGACCGGTCAGTGGTCGTGTACCCCGGCGACGGCCCTGGGCGAGGGCCCGGTCACCCTGGTCGTGACGCAGACCGATCCGGCGGGCAACCCGTCGGC
>JAIRVA010000148.1 GCA_031254155.1 Propionibacteriaceae bacterium | reverse complement strand
CGTGAAGACCGAACGCGTGAGCGACAGCCCGCCCGCCCGGAACGGGATCGGCCGGGTGTCGGGCGCGGTCACGCCTTTGACGGCCACCTTCGCGAGCGCGCCGGCCTGCGCGACCGGGGAGGCGTACGTCGCCTGGTACGTCCCTGGCGTGGTCTCGGCGAAGCCCGCGACCACCACGGTCAACGAGGTCGCCCCGAACACGACCTGGGTCGCATCGAGCCCGGTCATCGGCTCGTTGTTGCCGTCCCGGGCGACCAGGGTCGCGGTGTAGACCTGGTCACCGGCCGAGACCGCGACCCACGACGCCGGATCGGACGTCGCGACCGGGGAAACCGTGAACGACGAGTTGGTCCACGACACGACCGCTTCACCGGTGAAGACCACCCGCGCCGGGGACCCGGCCGTGATGGGGGTCGCCGTACCGTCCACCGTAACCGACGCGGTCACGTTGACCCACTCCGGCAGCGCGTCGGCCAGGGTGACCACCGCGTCGCCGTCCGCGCCCGTCGTGGCCGTGACCTGGTCAAACGTCGCCGAACCGTCCGGCGTCTGCTCGGTGGTCTGGAAGGTCACCGTCGCGCCCGGCACGGGGTTGCAGTACGCGTCCGTCACGTAGGCGGTCACCGCCGACCCGGCCGGATCACCGGCCGCGACCGGGGTCACCGCAGAGAGGTTCGTCCCCACGAGGCCCGCCGGGCAGGTGGGGTTGATGACCGGCGAGCCGGCCTGGAAGGGTACCGGCGCCGCCACCCCGATCACCGTACCTTGGTAGCTCACCGTCGCGGTCGGGACCGCCGCCGGATCGGAGGCGGTGGTGGACCAGAACGTCATCAGATAGGTCCCCGTACCCACCGGGCCCGGGGTGACCGTCGCCGCCAGCTGGACCGCCGGGTCGCTCGCTGTGAAGACGATGTCGGTGAGGTCCAGCCCGTCGATGGTCTGGCCGCGGCTGTTCTTCGCGGTAAACGTACCCGTGTAGACCGATCCGCCGTCCGACACGGTCACCCAGGTCGAGCTGTCGGTCGTCGCGGCCGGGCTGACCGCGAACTGGGACATCGCTGAATCGACAATGGTCGGGTCATAGTCGTCGTAGAACACCACTGGGTTGGGCATGCCGATCATGAGCGGCTCACCGTCCGCCAGGAACGACGCCGTCACGACCACCGTTTCCGCTTGTGAATCCGTCAACATGACCGTGGCCGAACCGTCGTCACCCGTCGTCGCCTGCGTCGGCACGAAGGTCGCACTGTTGTCGGCGGTCTCCTCCATCGCGGCGAACGTCACGTCCACCCCGGCGAGCGGGTTGCAGAACGCGTCCGTCACCACGGCCTTCACCGCCGACAAGCGGCCGATCACGACCGGCGTGGTCGCCGTCAGCGATGTCCCGGTCTGGCCCGCGGCACAGGTCAGGTCCACGCTTGGCGCGCCAGCCCGGAACGGGGTCGGCTTCACCTGGTCGGCCTGCGTCACGCCGGTCCCGGACGGTACGAGGGTACCTTTGTACAGGACCGACGCGGTCGCGGTCGCCGAGGGTACGGTGGACGAGAACTGGGCGGTGTAGGTACCGGCCGGGCCCTCGGCCACCTTGGTGACCGTCACCCCGAAGTCGCCCTCGAACGTGATGTCCGTGAGGTTGAGCCCGGTCACCGGGTTGTTGTTGGCGTCCCGCGCGGTCAGCGTACCGGTGTAGAACTGGTCACCCGCCGACACCGGTACCCACGTCGACTGGTCACCCACGTCCACGCCCGGCGACACGGCGAACGACGAGGCCGACCAGTCGAACGGGCCCGCCACGAAGTGGGCGGTGGTGTTGCCCACCGCCGTCAAGGGTGTTATGCCCTCCACCACCTGAACCACCTTGTCGCCGGTGGTGGAGGACAAAATTGTGGCGGCGTACGTCCCCGGGGTCGCCGTCTCTGTGAAAGCTGAAATTGTCGTCGTCGGGTCGAGGGTGGCCAGCGACCCGGTCAACAGGGAGGCCTCCTGCGTCACGGAGTGCCCATCAGTGTCCGTGAGACTGGCCGTGATCGTCCCCGTCGCCACGCCGTCGGCCACAATATTGGCCCCTGACACCGTGTAATACGAGTGGGAGACGTCCACCGCCTCCGGCGTCAGCGTGATCGCCGCGCTGTCGTTGGCCGGGTTCGTGTCGTAGGCGTACGTGGTCGCCACACTCCCCGTGAGGGGTACGCCGAGCGCCGCGCCGGCCGGTACCGCCACCGAGTAGGCGTAGGTACGAGTCTCACCCGACTTCAGCCACCCCGTCGTACAGGTCGCCACCGTACTGGCCGCGTTCACCGTACACGCCGGATCCACGTCCGCCAGCGTCGTCCCCGCCGGCGCGGTGATCGTGACCCCGGCCGTGTCGATCTCCGACGGGCCGGCGCTCGTGACGGTCGTCGTGAGGCCGGCCACCGTCCCCGGCAGGACCTCCGCCGTCGCCCCGGTCGGCGTGAGGTCCGACTGCATCGTGATGTCCAGGCAGTCGCCGAAGGCGGTGTCGCTCGTGGAATCGTACCCGAGGACGGTGGTCAGCGACTGGTACGATACGTTGCTCGCGTTGTTAGTTTGCGCGGCGGCCGCCGTCGGATTCGTACACACGGAGTTGCCCGTGACCGCCGCCGTGTGCGTCACGCCCACCTTGATCACGCACGTCTGGCCGAGCAGGGTGTCCGCGCCGAACACCTCGCTCGCGCCGGTTTGGATGTCGTACGTCACCCCGCCCTGGAGGTTGATCGTATCCAGGGCGCCGTCATTGTTCATGTCGACCAGGCTGAGTACCGGACCCAGCTCGATGTTAGCCGCCAGGACGGGATCCGTCATGGCGTCCACGTCGGCCTGCGTCACCCGCTGGTTCGCAAAGCCACAGTTGTCCTCCGTGATCCCCGTGAAGACCAGGTTCGCCGGCAGCGTGTCCGTGAAGCCGACGCCGGAGATCCGGGACTGGCCCGAATCCAGGGTGTACACCGCCTCCGACGTCCCCTCGTACGCCATCGGGTTCGGTTCAAAATCCTTCAGTACGGACGTGGCAATGTTGCCTCCGGTGTAGAAGACCGACCCGACCGTGAACGCGTTCTGGCTGGCCAGGTCGCCCACCGAACCCGTGTAGTAGTCGCTGCCGTTGCACGACGGCTGGTTGGGGTTGACCGCGATCGGCCAGGCGACCAGGCGGTAGTAGCCGGGGCCTTCCGCCGAGAAATCCAGGCTGCCCGTCGGGCTCATGTCGACCAACGTGCCGGCGGCCAGGGTGGCCGTGGAGGCGGCATTCGTCGGCGTGATGGTCTGCCGAACCGGTGTCGGAGTGAGGGAGGTCGGCGACCCGTCGTTGCGCAGCCACTGGTAGTAGAAGGAGGTCGTGTCCGTACATTCGCCGGCATTCACCGCCGCCGCCAGGCCGTACCACGGCGATTCGAAGGCGACCACCATCATGCCCGCCGGGACGGCCGGGTTGGCCCCGCCCACGACGTACCCCCACGAGGTCTGCGAGTTGACCGGCAGCCCCGGCCAGGTCCAGTCCCAGCCGACCATGGCCGCGACCTTCTCCTGCGAATCGGGGGCGTACAGGGCCTCGGTGTCAAAAACCGTCACCTCGTACTGATAACTAAAATATTGGTTCAGGCCGTTCCCGGTCACGTGGGCCTGCATCGTCACCGGCCGCTGATAAGGCGCGTGCCCCGGCAACAGGCTCGCCGCGTCGTAGTTCCCGCCGAGGTCGCCCTGCATCGAGATCGTCACCCGGTCCGTCGGGCCAAAGTGATCGATCCGCACGATCCGGTATTCCTGGTTGATGTTACCGTAGGCCAAGTTCGGGGTCGTGATCAGGGTGCCGGCGGTGTACCACGTCCCGCCGGTCTGATTGTCAGCCTGGATCCCCGGGCCGTACGTGCCCGTGTACGTACCGTTGAAGTCGTATTTCAACTCCAGCCCGGTACCGTCCGCCTTGACCGCCCCGGCCGGTACCTCCATCACGAAGTCGAGCCGGAACTCCGAGTCCGTCGCGCCGTTGCCCGCAGCAAGGGTGTAGAACTTGTCAAACTTGCCGAGGACCTGCACCAGCCGGGCCGCCCCGGTACCCGCCGCCTCCGCCCCGGGGGCGAGCCACCCACCGGTCGCCACCACGGCTCCGATGAGTACGGCGAACGCCGTGAGACCGGCCAACCACTTGGCGATGGTAGCCGCGGCGACGGCTGTGCCCGGTTGACCTCTGTGATACCTCACGTGCAAACTCCTCAATCTTCTTTGGCGCCGCCCCCGCGCCGACACCATAATTGGTACTAGAAGAGAAATATTACTCGTCCCGGAAATATAAACTAAGGTATGTTTTGGACGAAATTGCCATGTGACTTGGGTTTATTAAGTCTCATTGTCCTAACAAAATCATGAGATTCCTCACAGGCAGTCATCTTGTTGTAGAGAACCCCCACCTTCGGCCAGTTGGACCGGCCGGCCGCTGAGCCGCAATCACGCTAGACCCGCCCTCCGACCCCCTCCCCATCCGAGTTAGCATGAAAACGGCCACTTTTTGGCCTGTCTTCGGCGCGTTTTCATACTTTCGCGAGAGAGTACGGCGGAGGAGCAGCCGACGGACGGGGGGCCGACCGTCGGCCTGACACCGTTTCGCACCAGTCCCCTTCCACAGCGGCAAACCCGCGAAGGTGCGAACCCATGTCACCCAAAACCACGTCCCTGGCGACACCGTTTCGCACCTTCGCCCCCACCAGGACGGCGCAGCCCACCAGTGCGAAACTGTGTCACCGCCAGAACCGCTGTACGACTATCCTGGGTTCCAGGGGCGGACTTGTTGACGCGTACATCCAGGAGGAAGGCGGCTAACTATGGTCCTTGCGCGTATGAAGGTACGGCGATGCTAGGCCCGTGGCGGCGGTCGGTGATGCTGGCCCGGTCCAGCCGGCGGGCGCGGCCGCCTCAGGTCGACCCGTGGCCCGCGGCCACGTGGAGTGTGGCGGGGTCCGGGTACATCCGCCCGCCCATCGTACTACCGGTCATCCTGGACGACGCGGGCCAGGTGATTCCGTACGGCAAGCGATGGAGCTCCGGCCACCCGCCCGCGGACACGTACTCGGTCGTCACCCACCCGGAGCGGTTCGCACCCCTGCTGACCGTGGCCGAAGCACTGGTCGCCCACCTGGAGCGGACCTACGATGTCGAGACCGCCCCCCGTGCCCAGGACCGCGAGTACAGGGCCGGCATTGCGACCGGTGGATTGCTCACTGGTCACGCGGTGACAATCACGCCCCGGCAAAACGACTGCACACCCCTCACGATCGAGTTCACCGACTTCCCTTCGGTCAGCGTGGAGGCGGGCATGTTCCTCTGCCGGACATTCCCGGGTTGCGCGTGCGACGCGTGCGACGACGAGTGGTCACATCACGCCGTCACGCTAGAGTACGTCGTTCTCGCCGTGGCCAAGGGTACGTTCACCGAGACCATCCGGGGCCGCCAGCTCGAAACCCGCCTCTGGGACCCGGACGAAAGCTCGGGGTGGACGGAAAAGTTGAGCCAGTCACCCTACTCCCCAACGTACGTCGCCCAGGCCCGCCGGACCCTGCAGTCGTTACCCGCCGGATGGCAACCCTGGCCAGAACGGGCGGGTACCGTCTTGGCCCGCACCGCACAACCTACGGAATGTGTCGGTACCGACCCGTAAACTAGGAGTCGTGAGCGAAGGACTGCTGCATCAGGCGGAAAGGGTGCGGGTCGAGGCGACCATTGGCCTCGACCGGACGGCGCAATCTGCCCGCGGCCAGTACTTCACACCGGAGCTCGCCGCCGACCTGATCGCCGCCCTGCCGAGGCTTCCCGAGGTTCCCCGCCTGCGCGTACTGGATCCCGGCGCGGGTTCAGGGATGCTGACCGCCGCCATCATACAACGAACCTGTCGCGAACAGCGGATCAAGGAGGTCGACGTCACTGCCGCCGAACTCGACGCCACGCTGCTGCCAGCTCTGAAACAGACGGCCGAGTTGTGCGAAGAGCAGGGCAGGAAGTCCAGAGTCAAGGTCAGGGTGACCGTGGTCCCCGGCGACGTGATTGCCCAGCAGACCGGCCCGGGGATGGAGTTGGGCGACGACTTCGACCTTGTGATCATGAACCCGCCGTACAAAAAGCTGGCCGCGTCATCCTGGCAACGGCAGGCGATGGCGGCGGAGGGCTGGGATACCGGGAATCTGTACGCCGCCTTTGTGGCCCTCGGTGCGGACTCGCTGAGAGTAGGCGGCCAACTGGTGGCGATCACGCCCCGCTCTTTCGCTAACGGCCCCTACTTCGAGCGCTTCCGCAAGCAACTCTTGCGCCGCGTCGCCTTCGACCGGATTCATACCTTCGAGTCCCGTTCCACAGTGTTCGCCGACAACGGGGTGCTGCAGGAAAACATCATCTTTTCAGCCACGCGCGGCGGGAGACGCGGGATGATCACCGTCACCTCCTCTCGTGACCACACGGACGTGCGGGGCGAGCGAACGGTCGCTTACGACGAGTTGGTTGCCCCGGATGACCCCCACCAGTTCATCCGCATCACCACCGATGAGTTGGACGACGACGCGGTGCGAACGATCACATCACTGCCTGCATCGCTGGCCGCGCTGGCGGTACGCGTGTCCACGGGCAAGGTGGTCGATTTCCGGGCGCAGGACAATCTCCTTCACGCGCCCAGCCCCGACAGCCTGCCGTTGATCTATCCAGGGAACTTGCGCGGCGGCAAGGTACTCTGGCCGCGCCCGATTGGCAAGGCCCAGGGGTACCAACTGCTGGGGGCCGACGACTCCAAGGCGTTGCTCCCCAGCGGCTACTACGTTCTAGTCAAGCGGTTCTCTGCCAAAGAGGAACGCCGCCGTATCGTCGCCGCGGTCTGGGATCCCGCCCAGCACAACCAGAAACCGGTGGCTTTCGAGAATCATCTGAACGTCTTCCATGCCAACGGGACCGGACTCGACCGCGAGTTGGCGTGGGGCTTGTGTGCGTGGCTGAACAGTTCCGTGGTGGACCGGTACTTCCGCACGTTCTCCGGCCACACCCAGGTCAACGCCACCGACTTGCGATCAATGAACTACCCCGACGAAGACGCGCTCCGGCGACTCGGTGGCGGCCTCGAGAACCTGCCCGAGCAGTCCGAACTCGACACGCTTGTTGAGCAGGTGAAACCATGAACGACAAGGCGCAGGAGCGCGTCGAGGATGCACGGATCATTCTCACCTTGCTCAAATTCGACGCGGAACGTGCCAACGAGCGCTCAGCGCTGGTGCTCCTGGCCTTGCTGAGGCTTCCGCCCGGCGGTTCATGGGCGCGAGCTGAAGCCCCGCTGTTGGGCACGCGGGCGATCATGGACTGGATCAGGGACGAGTACGGCGTGGAGTACGCACCAAACACCCGGGAAGCAGTCAGGCGCTTTACACTGCACCAGTTCGTGCACGGCGGACTGGTCGTGGAGAACCCCGACGACCCGTCTCGCCCGGTGAACTCGCCCAAGTGGTGCTACCAGGTCAGCGCCGAAGCGCTGAAGGTGATCCGAGCCTTCGAGTCGGACGCGTTCACGACTCTCCTGGCTGAGCACTTGGCGGTCGCTCCCGGTCTGATTTCGCGGTACGCCTCGGAACGCGAACTGACCCGCATCCCGGTCGTCCTCCCCGACGGCAATCCCGTGACCCTCAGTCCCGGCGGACAGAACGAACTCATCAAAGACGTGGTGGACAACTTCTGCGCCTATTACGCACCCAGCGGCCGAGTCCTCTACGTGGGTGACGCCGACGAGAAGTGGGCGGTCTTCCACGAGGATGAGTTGGCCGCCCTCGGTGTGACCGTGGACAAGCACGGCAAGATGCCCGACCTCGTCGTCCACTTACCAGACAAGAACTGGCTCCTGCTACTCGAGGCTGCCGCGAGCCACGGCCCGGTGGACGGCCAACGCCACTCCGAGTTGTCCGCCGCGTTCCGGGGTTCCACAGCCGGCCTGGTCTACGTGTCCTGTTTCCCGTCCCGCGCCGTCATGCGCAAATACCTGACCTTGATCGCCTGGGAAACCGAAGTCTGGTGCGCCGACGACCCCACCCACCTCATCCATTTCAATGGCGACCGCCTCTTCGGCCCCGCCCGTAAACCACGCTCCGCCCAGGAGGAAGGCGGCCAGCTATGATACTTGCAGCCACAGAGGTACGGCGGGTGGCGGCGTACATTGCCAAGCGCGCCAGACCCTGGAACCGTTACCCGCCGGGTGGCAACCCTGGTCAGAACGTGGTGCTTGATCTGTCACCCCATCCGGTGGCCCGTTCCGTTACCATGATTCTGCCTCGGCAGTGAGCCTGTCGAGTGCGGCCCGGTGTTCCTGGATGAACTTGTCATCAAGGGATATCCTGATGTTCGCCAGTCGGTCCATGTAGTTTGTTTCTATGCGGCAATCAAAGTCGGCCAAGGCCACCTGCCGTTCTGGCTCGGTGCCCAACAGGCTCTTTTCTTCGGGCGGGACGAGTGAGCCGGGAACCTCGCCGGTGTGCATTGGTCCGACGGTACCGTCGGGTCGTGTCCTCATGGCACGACCCATGGCCAGCATTGGGCCATGCTCCCAGTCCAGCCTTTCCAGCACGTACCCCTTCGTGTTCATGCAGGATTCCCATTCATGGTCGAGCTGAAGGGTTCGAGGGTCGAGTCCTAGGCCGTCGGCGCTGGCCGCGGCATCCGTCCTGACAAGACTCCGCGCTGCCCACTTCAGGTCTCGGAACTCCGCCTCGAAAGCGTGTTCTCGGTCTGACACGGTCGGCTCGGGGAACTGCGCCGTGGCTTGTCCGGAGCAAGAACTGGCCGACGTTCCGGCGGGGTCGTTGTAGTCCCCGTAAAGGGCGTAACCGTAGGCTTCAGCTTCGCCAGGGCTCAAGGTTTCCTGGTAGGCGAGGTTGGGGTCATCGGCCACCCCCGCCGCCGCCGCCCGCTCCTCGGGAGTCCCCATCACGCCGTAGCCCACCTGGGCGACCAGGTCACGACTATCCGGCAGGCGTGGTACGGGTAAGGACAACAACATCGGACTAATACGCCCGGCCCCCGATGACTGACTCGCGTCGAAAGGAGTGGGGACATAGCGGAAACCTTGCTTGGCCATGCATTCGGCCTTGGAGTTTTCGAGGCTGTCGTACCATTGCTGCCGCTTCGCCAGTGCGACCGGGTCTGGTCCGGGCCCATCCATGTACACCGCGTACTCGGCCAACGGCGGCGGCGGGTTCATCACCGTGTCCCAACTGGCCTCGGGCAGTTCACCTGGCAGGTCCACACCCGGACTAGCCGCAGGCCACGCCGAACTGCTGTCGAGACCTGTCCCGGGGCCATCTGTCGACCCTGGTCCACTGGCGGGCGACGAGGTGTCACTTTCCAGCGGACTGGGACCGACAGCACCAGTGCAGCCCCCGGCCAGGAGGGCTGCCCCGAGGACAACAACGCCGAGAACAGGCGCGCGAAGGGTGTTTACCGGCATGTTTAGGACACGTTCGTTAATAAGTGGTGCAGTTGGCGGTTTCGGGGCGGGATGGCTGATAAGGCGGAGTGCCCGGAGGCGTAGTGGGACTACGCCGGAGCGGCCGACAACGCGATCAGGCGCCCACTCCCGGAAGCGACACGCGACAGTTATTAACG
>JAIRVA010000264.1 GCA_031254155.1 Propionibacteriaceae bacterium | reverse complement strand
TTCCAGTTCACGAATGTTGGTCTGGATGTTGGAGGCGATGAACTCCAGGACGTCGGCGTCGATCGAGAGTCGCTCGGCGGCGGCCTTCTTGCGCAGAATGGCGATGCGGGTCTCGAGGTCGGCGGGCTGGATGTCAGCCGTCAGACCCCATTCGAACCGGGACCGAAGACGCGGTTCGAGTTCTTCGAGCGACTTGGGCGGTCGGTCGGAGGTGGTGATGATTTGCTTTTGAGCGTTGTGCAGGGTGTTGAAAGTATGGAAAAACTCTTCCTGCGTCTGGATCTTCTTCTCCAGGAACTGGATGTCGTCAAGCAGGAGGACGTCGACTTCGCGGTATTTGGCGCGGAATTGGGCGGTTTTGTTGTCCGACAACGCGTTGATGAAGTCGTTTGTCATTTCCTCGGTGGAGACGTACTTCACGCGCAGGGAGGTGTACGACAGGATGTAATGGCCGATGGCGTGGAGCAGGTGGGTCTTGCCGAGCCCGGACGCGCCGTAGATCATGAGGGGGTTGTACGCCCGGCCGGGGCTCTCGGCGACGGCGACGGCGGCGGCGTGCGCGAACCGGTTGGAGGGCCCGATGACGAAGGTGTCGAACGTGTATTTGGGGTTCAGCCGGTCGGCCTGCGAGTCGGTGTCTTTCGGCGTGGCGGGTACGGCGATGGGAGTGTCGATGACCGCGGTCGGCGGCGGGGGCGGCAGTTCGAGGGTCTCGTCGACGAGGGCGGTGACGCGGACCTGCGCGCCCACCCGTTCGGAGGCGAGTTCTTCGAGGCGGGTTTTGAGCCGCTGGTCGATGCGTGAGCGGGTGAAGTCGTTGGGTACGACGATGTGGAGGGTTTCGCCGTCGTACGAGGCGGGCTGCGATGTCGCGAGCAACGCGCGGGTCGCGGGGTCCATGGCCGACAGAAGGTACTCCCACAAGGGCGAAAGGGAGGGCGAAGAGTCGTCACGGATCACCGTTGCTCCTCTCGTCGCCGGAACGGCGGCCATCCACATGGTTATCCACAGTTGTGGATAGGACGTACCCGCCGGTAAAAAGTCTAGACTTACCGTAATGCCTTAGCCCGCTGGATTCAAATTGAGATGCGACGATTCTGCGACTTTCCGGCGTGTCGCATAGACGAGTTCGCAAAGTGTGGGTATGTCGACTTATGCACGCCTATCCCCAGGGTTGTCCCCAGGTTCGGGTCCGTTTGCTCTTCGAAGGAAAAACGCGTATCGTTAGACGGTCGCTCTCGTGGCGGCGATTCCCCTGTTGGAACGCAACAGGACTGAAGTCCAACATGAAACTGGGAGCTTCTAGTGAGCAAGCGTACCTACCAGCCGAGCAATCGGCGTCGTAACCGCACGCACGGGTTCCGTACCCGTATGCGTACCCGGGCTGGCCGTGCCATCTTGTCCGCCCGCCGGGCCAAGGGGCGCCAGGAATTGACCGTCTAGGCCATGCTGCCGCAGCATCTCCGGCTGCGCACGAGTGCAGATTTCGCGTCGGTTGTGAAGAAGGGTTTTCGAGTGACCCGGCCGGCGTTGGTGTTGTACGCCCGGGCGGCCGACCAGCCGCACTTTGGCGTGATCGTCGGGCGGCGGGTTGGTAATGCCGTCCGCCGCAACCGCGTGAAACGGGTCCTGCGCCACGAGGCTGGTGTGCGGCTCAGCGGTGCCCGCCCGATGGACGTGGTGGTCCGGGCCCTCGGTTCGGAGCTGGTCCGGCAGGACCTGGCCTCGGCGTGGGCTGAGGCAGAACGGCGGGTGTGGTCATGAAGTGGCTTGTCATCGGGTTCATCCGGGCCTGGCGGTTTCTGGTTTCGCCGCTGTACGGTGACGTCTGCAAGTTTTACCCGACGTGTTCGGCGTACGGCCTGACGGCGGTGCGGACCCACGGCGCGCTGAAGGGCGGGGCCCTCGCGGTGTGGCGGATCCTGCGGTGTAATCCCTGGTCGCACGGCGGGTACGACCCGGTGCCGGGGACGTCGGAAGCCCGGCTGTGGGCGTTGGAACAGGCCGGAATCGTGGACGCGGACTGGGTGCCGCGGGGAACTGGAGTGATGGCCTGATGTGGGATTTCCTTAACAACATGATGTCGCCGTTGCACACGGCGATGTCGTTCGTGATCACGTACGCGTACCGCTTCTGGAGCATGATCACCGGGCCGGACCTTGGCCTGACGTGGGCGCTCGCGATCATGTCCCTGACGATCATCGTGCGGTCGCTGCTGATCCCGCTGTTCGTCCGGCAGATCAACTCGTCGCGCAATATGCAACTCATCCAGCCGAAGATGAAGGAGTTGCAGGACAAGTACGGCGCGGACCGCGAGCGGCTCGGCCGCGAGACGCAGAAGCTGATGAAGGACGAGGGGGTGAGCCCCGCGGCGTCGTGCCTGCCGATGCTGCTGCAGATGCCGGTGTTCTTCGCGCTGTACCAGGTGCTGTACGCGGCGGCGAACAACCAGGCCAAGGGCTACTTTTTCACGCATCATCCCGAGCTGCTGGAGTCGTTGTACAACTCCAGGTTCCTGGGTGCCGCGCTGGCGGGGCGGTTCTGGGAGGTCTTCCAGGGCTCGCCGTTCGGGGCGACCCAGGTCGTCGCCATCATCCTCGTGCTGCTCATGAGTAGTTTGCTGTTTCTGACGCAGAAACAGCTCATGGGCAAGAACATGCCGCCGGATGCCCTGAAGGGACCGATGGCCCAGCAGCAGAAAATGATGCTGTACCTGTTCCCGTTCATGTACATCTTCATGGGCGCGTACATCCCGGTCGGCGTGCTCGTATACTGGGCGACGAACAATACCTGGACATTCGTCCAGCAGTTCCTGTTGATCCGCAACAACCCGACACCGGGGACCCCGGCGTACATCGACTGGGAAGAGCGGATGATCAAGCAGGGCAAGGACCCGAAGGCGCTGGCGGAGCAGCGGCGGACCAAGCGGCGCCGGAAGCCGCCGGAGACGCCGGCGGGCCGGACGGTGCGCGGGGCGGGCCCGACGACGCCCGGCGCGGGGAACGGGGCGGCCGCCGAGGTACCGGGTGACGGTACGGCGACCGTCCAGCGCCAGCAGATTCAGCGCCAGCAGCCGGCGCGGCAGTCGCGCTCCGGCCGTACTATCAAAAAGAAGTGATCTGCTCCCGGTCCCGCGAGCGGCGCGGGCAGCGGGCAGACCGGGCCGCGAGGCCGAAGACGCGAAGGGAGACATGATGAGCGAAGAGGTCACCGAGGTGGTCGACGAGCAGATGGACGCACTCACGCTGGAGGGCGAAGCGGCGGCCGATTACCTGGAAGAGTTGTTGGACATTGCCGATTTGGACGGCGATATTGACACGTACGTCGAGGCGGCGCGGCCGCACGTGTCAATCCTGACGTCCGGGGACAAGCTGGTTGGTCCGCACGGGGAGGTTCTGGAAGCGTTGCAGGATCTGGCGCGGTTGGCGGTGCTGACAAAGCTGGGCCGGCATTCCCGCTTGATGCTGGATATTTCGGGCCACCGCGAGAAGCGGCGCCAGGAGATTCAGGAGCTCGTGGCGGCGGCGGTCGGCGAAGTGAAGTCGGCGAGCGAGCCGGTGGCTTTGCCGCCGATGAACCCGTTTGAACGCAAGATCGTCCACGACGCAGTAGCTGAAGCCGGTTTGTACAGCGAGTCCGAGGGCGAGGCTGACAAGCGGCACGTCGTTATTCGGCTCGCGCAGTAAGGACACGTTCGTTATTAACTGCCGCGTGTCGCTTCCGGGATCGGGCGCCTGATCGCGTCGTCGGCCGCTCCGGCGTAGTACTACTACTTCTTAGGGCACTCCGCCTTACCAGGCATCCCGCCCCAAAACCGCCACCTGCACCATTTACTAACGACCGTGTCGTAAGGTTCTGGGCGGCCGGGTCGCCGGATCTCGTCACGGCGGGCTGGTCGGCTGAACTGGGGTGGTTGGGTCACCGGGTAGATCAACGGTTTCCTTGGTGGCTAGGTCGCGGGCTGTGCGCCCCGGGGTGGTCGGCGGCTGGGCGTCGGCGCGGCTTTGCGGGCGCGGGGTTGGATGGCGACAACGGTACCGAGCCGGTAGGCGGCCGTCGTTTGCTCGGTGATGGTCGCGGTCAGGCCGTGCCGGTGGAGTTGGTCATGAGCGGAGTCGATCTCGGCGGCGGCCCGTTCGCCCTTGATGGCGAGCAGGGTGGCCGGTGGTATGAGATGGCTGAGCATGTCGAGCAGGGCGGCGACGGCGGACACGGCACGACAGGTGACGATGTCGACGCCCGGGCGGGGGTGGTACTCCTCGGCCCGGGCGCGGACGACGTGGACCGACTCCAGCCCGAGGCGGGCGACGCACAGTTCGAGGAACCGGACGCGGCGCTGCATCGGTTCAACCAGGTCGATGGCGAGGTCGGGTCGGACGATGGCGAGCGGCAGGCCGGGGAACCCGGCGCCGGACCCGATGTCGGCAACGCGGGCGCGGGTGGGGATGAGGGCGGCGACGCACAGGCTGTTCAACAGGTGGCGGTCCCACAGGCGGTCGGTCTCCCGAGGTCCGATGAGCCCCCACTCCGTACCTTCATGCGCGAGCAGTTCCGCGTACGCGACGGCCTGCGGGAGGTGCTCGCCAAAGGCTGACTCGCAGGTGGGTGCGAGGTCGGCGGGGGGAGCGAAGGGGCTGGTCATGGGATCGTCTTCCGGTCGGGGCTAGGTCCGCCTGCCAGACTACCGCGTCGGGCGTGGTTTTGCGGCTTCGCTGTGGCTCACGACTGGCTTGCGCGCTCGATGTCGCCGCCGTGGTTGCTGATCTTGAGGGAGTTGTCGTCCGGGGCCGGGGCGGTCGGGCCGGCCGGTTCCCTGACCGAGGCCGTTGGTTCGTGGCGGACAGCCGACGGCCTCCCTCATCCCCGCGTTAGTATGAAAACGCGCCAAAACGGGCCGGTTTTCACCGCGAAATCATGCTTAGGACGCGTTCGTTAATGACTGTCGCGCGGCGCTTTCGGGATTGGGCGGTTGATCGCGTTGTCGGCCACGCCGGCGTAGCTCTGCTACTTCTTAGGGCACTCCGCCTGATCAGGCATCCCGCCCCGAAACGACCACCTGCGCCACCTATTGACGACCGTGTCCTGACGGACCGGCCTTATCGGTAAGATAGGAGTGTTTGAGCGGCGGTCCGCGGGTTGCCGCGGGAGAGGAAGGTATGGTCGTGGTCCATTCGCCGAGAGTGGAGTTGTTCGATGGCCCGGAATCGGCGCCGATGGACGTGGCTGAATCCGAGAATGTGGCGGACGTTTCACGTGAAACGCCGCTCCCGCGACCATCGCGGACACGGGTCATCGTGATCGCGAACCAGAAGGGCGGCGTAGGCAAGACAACGACCGCGGTCAACATCGCGGCGGCCCTGGGTATGGGCGGGCTCCGCGTCCTGCTCATCGACATGGATCCGCAGGGCAACGCGTCAACGGCGGTCGGGGTTGACCACCGTCAAGGCATTCGGGGGACGTACGAGGTGCTCTTGGACGGCGACGCCATGGAGTGGCACGTCGTGAAGAGCGGCGAGGCGCCGGGCCTCTGGGTTCTGCCGGCGACAATCGACCTGGCGGGGGCCGAGCTGGAACTCGTGGCAGTCAACGGCCGCGAACGCCGTTTGGCCGACGCCCTGGCCGTGTATCTCGAGGCTCACGAGTTTGACTACGTGATTCTCGACTGCCCGCCATCGCTCGGCCTGCTGACGGTAAACGCGCTGGTCGCGGCCCGCGAGATCCTGATTCCGATCCAGTGCGAGTACTACGCACTGGAGGGAGTGAGCCAGCTACTGCGGACGATCAACCTTGTCAAGGGCAACTTGAACGACAATCTCACGCTTTCGACGGTGCTGCTGACGATGTACGACGGTCGTACTCGCCTGGCCGCGCAGGTCGCGGAGGAGGTACGGGCGCACTTCCCGGAGGCAACGCTGGCGACGGTGATTCCCCGCTCGGTCCGCGTCTCGGAGGCGCCGAGTTACGGCCAGACCGTCATCACGTACCATCGCGGGTCAGCCGGCGGCCAGGCGTACCTCGCCGCGGCCGCAGAAATCGCCCAGCGGGCAGAGTAGGAGAGAACATGGCACCACAGAAGCAGACCGGCCTGGGTCGGGGTTTGGGCGAACTCTTCCAGCGGACAACGGTGGACACCGAGCAGGCCGCCGTTACCGACTCGGGGGTGGGCTCGCAGTACCGCGAGATCCCGGTCGGCGCGATTCACGCCAACCCCCAACAGCCGCGGACGGTGTTCGACCCCGACCAGTTGGCCGAATTGGCGGCGTCCATCAAGGAGGTCGGCCTGCTGCAGCCGATCGTGGTCCGCCCGCGGGTGGCGGGTGAGTACGAACT
>JAIRVA010000236.1 GCA_031254155.1 Propionibacteriaceae bacterium | reverse complement strand
TGGCATGGGCTTTCGCGACTCCAACCAGGACCTGTTGGGGATTGTCGGTCGGGAACCCGCCCGCGCCCGCGAGCGCATCCTGGACCTCGCCGCCACGCAGTTCCCCGACGGGTCGGCGTACCACCAGTTCCAACCCCTGACCAAGCGCGGCAACCACGACCTGGGTACGGGTTTTAACGACGATCCGCTGTGGCTGGTCGTGGGGGTGAGCGAGTACGTGAAGGAGACCGGTGACTGGGCGATCCTCGACGAGCCGGTGCCGTACGACAACGATCCGGCGCTGGCCGCACCCCTGCTGGACCACCTCGTGGCGTCGTACCGCCATGTCAGCGCCAACCTCGGCCCGCACGGCCTGCCCCTCATCGGGCGCGCCGACTGGAACGACTGCCTCAATCTCAATTGTTTTTCCACCGAGCCGGGCGAGTCGTTCCAGACCACGCAGTCCCAGGGGGATGGGCAAACGGCCGAGTCCGTCTTCATAGCGGGGCTGTTTTGCCTGGCCATCCCCGATTTGGCCCACCTGCTGCGGGTGGCCGGGCGCGCGGAACTCGCCGTCGAAACGGACGCGGCCGTGGCGGCCATGCGCGGACGCGTCGAGACCGCCGGCTGGGACGGCGCGTGGTTCCGGCGCGCGTACGACGCCTTCGGCGGCCCCGTCGGCTCGGCCCACAACGACGAGGGCCAGATCTACATCGAGCCGCAGGGGATGTGCGTCATGGGCGGCGCCGGGCTGGAATCCGGACAGGCCCGCCAGGCACTAGAGTCGGTGGAATCGCGGTTGACAAGCCAGTACGGTATCGCGATCCTCGCGCCGGCGTACACGCGTTACCACCTGGAACTCGGCGAGATTTCCAGCTACCCGCCGGGGTACAAGGAGAACGGTGGCATTTTCTGCCACAACAACCCTTGGGTGATCATCGCGGAAACGATGGCGGGCTCGCGCGACCGCGCCCTCTCGCTGTTCCAGCGCATCACCGGCAGTTACCGCGCGGACGACGCGGTGTACGGACTGGAGCCGTACGTGTACGCCCAGATGGTCGCGGGGCCGGACGCGGTGCGGTACGGCGAGGCGAAGAACTCGTGGCTGACCGGCACGGCGGCGTGGTGCTACTACGCGGCGACGGCGTGGCTGCTGGGGGTACGGGCGGGGTTCGACGGGCTGATCATCGAACCGGGCCTGCCCGCGAGCTTCGGGAACTACGAGGTGACAAGGCAGTATCGTGGGGCGACGTACCACATCGCCGTGGAGAATCCCGGCGGGGCGGGTACCCTGACCGTCGACGGTGAGCCCTGGGCGGGGCCGGTGTTGGCCGCCCCGGGGACGACAGTCGAGGCACGATGGGCCGGCCGGACCAGCTAGCCTGACAGTCCATCAACGGGCCGCCTGGGGCGCTCGCCAAAACTTGGGCGAGAGACCCGGTCTTCGGCGGGTACACCGTCAACTGCCCAAGTTGTGGCGGGAAAACCGCAAAATCCCCGACAGAACTTGGGCAATTGGCTGCCAGACCCCCGACGAGACCGCCAGGCCCGCCCGACGGACCCGGCCAGAGGGGCGCGGCCACCGACCAAGACGGAGGTTATCCACAAATTGGGCGAGTTATCCACAAATTTTGCCCGCCCCCTAGCGAAGAGTGGACACACTGGACCAGAGTGTCTATCATGACAGCGATTTTGCCCCCGGATATCCACCTCGCACGTCGCGGCGAGGTGACGTGCCGGAACCACCAACGCCTTGGCTACGACCGGCTGGCGAGGGGGGTGTACGGTAAGTACCCCTCAACTGCCGGGTCCGACGAGTGGGAGGCCCGGCGGGGGGCTTTCCTCGCCCAGGTTGCGGCGATCGTGGTCACGTACGCCGACAAAGGGATCACGCTCTACGGCCCCACCGCCATGCAGGCCCTCGGTGTCGCCCTGCCCACCCCGCTCGAAGACTGGGGCCATTGCCATATCCTGATCCCGCCGACGGTGTCCCAGTCTGTACGCCGGGGGGTCGTCATTCACCGTACGACAAGGGAATTCGAGCCAGACTGGTACCTCTCGCTCCGATTGTCGGCCATCGCTCTGGCCGCTTCGGGCAGCGCGCCGCGCACCGACGGCTTCCCGTACCTCCATCCCGTCGAACACTGGCTGCAGTTCTACCGGGCCTCCATCGACGAACTCGTGGAGATCGGCGACGGCCTGCTGCGCCGGCAGTGCGGCCTGTGCACTCTCGCCGAGGTGACCGCGAAACTCGCGGACTTGGACGGACGACGGGGGGTTGACAAGGTACGACAGGCGTTGAGATGGGTACGGCCAGGTACCGACTCCATCCTCGAAACCCGGACCCGGCTCGTCATCGTCCGCGCCGGCCTGCCCGAACCGGTTGTGAACCACGAGGCGTGGATCCGCGGCAACCACTATTGGATCGACCTGGCCTACCCCGACGAACGGATCGGAGTCGAGTACGACGGCGCGGTCCACGTCAAAGACCGTACCCAGATGGAGAAGGACATCAACCGTCGTCGCATCCTTCAAGATGACGGCTGGATCATCATCACCGTGGCCGCCCCAGACCTCCGGCAACCCGAAGAGATCGTCCGCTCCGTCGAGTCCGCCCTCGTCCTCAGGCGCGGCCGAGCCCAACGCCAGTGGTAAAACTCTGGCGACCCCGGCGAACGCCGTACCGCCAATTGCCCAAGTTGTGTCGAGGTTTTCCCGGTCTTCCCCGACGCAACTTGGGCAGTTGAACTGAACCACGGGGAAAAACCGGCCTCGTGCCCACCTTGTGTCGATAGCGGACGCGAAGCTCGAAGAGCCCGGGATGAGGGAGCCCACAAGCGGGAAGACCGGGGCGGGCACCAGCCGTACCGACACGACACGCTCATCGTGGAATTGTCGCCGTTTCTCTGCTAAGCTCATACGTACACACCACACCACAGGGCGGGGACTTCGTTAAATCGGACTCCCCGCCCCACCCTTTTCCGGGTGTGACTACGAAGGTGTGACTACAGTTCCGGCAAAACCTCGCCGCAGAGGTGGACCTCAAGACCCATGGCCGCGAGCATGGCCGCCTTGGCGATGAGGGCCTTGTCAGCGGTCGCCGCGTCCGGCGCGTACACCACGTTCAGGTGATTAGCCTTGTGGCGGGCCATCAGCTGGTCGCGGCCGACCCCGTGCAGGACGGCGTTCATGATCGGCCACTCGGGGTTGGTCGAGTCCAGCCGCCGCCGTACCTCCGTCTCGGGCAGCTCGACGCACGTCCCGCGGCCCAGGTCGGCGTGCAGGCGGCCGTCCATGATGAACACGCGCGACCAGACGATCTCGCCGGGCTTCGACACGCCGGACAGCGTCCCGCCGCCGAGCGGGAAGAAGTAATACTGCTGGCGCATGGAGTACGCGTTCTGGTACCCACCGAGGTGCGACGCCGGTACCGAGCCCGAAATCTCCAGCACCCACACGAAGTCGCCGTCCCAGTCGTCGCCCCAGCGGACGTCGTGGAGGGTCGACGCGGGGTCGAGGCCCATCGCCGTCCAGACCCGGTTTGTGACGAGCAGGTCGACGGCCACGCCCTCGTCCACCTCGTTGAAGTGCGGCAGTGCGTGGCCCTCGTACAGGATCCGCGAGCCGTCGCGCGAGGTCACCGGCGGGCGCTCGACGTTGTTCAACAGGCCCTCGACAAGGTCAGACGCGGGTACGGTGTCCTTGAGACCCTGCTGGTACTGGATGCCAACGAGGTCGGCGCCGAAGTCGTCGGCCATGCGGAGCGCGGCCACGTACATCTTCATTTGCTGATGCAACTGGGCGTCCGTCAGGCACTCCTTCTCGTCACCCTCGTTGTCGACGTGGAAGGTCATCCCGGCGGCGTCGAGCCAGTCGCGCACCGCCTGTGCCTCGGCATCGGTGACCTTGTTCATTTCGGCAACCAGGGCCGACTGCGACAGGCGCTCCTTGTAGATGCCGGTCGGGTTGAGCAACTCGTCGTCGATGAGCGCGTTGTACATCCCCATGCAATACTCGTCGAACACCGCCATGATCGCTTTGTCGCTCTTGAGCTGGGCGGCGAGGGCGCGGCCAAGGCGGGTTTCCTCGGATTCGGGCAGTACGGGGAGGTCGCGGACGTGGGACACGTCGTGGACAATCTCACCTGTGGTGAGCCACTCGGCCAGCTTCTCGCGCGCCCAGGCGTCGGTGAAATCCTTCGACCACAAGGCCGAATGCTTGACGCCCATCTTGGTCATCGAGCCGGTCAGGTTGAGCAGCCCGACGAGGCCGGGGAAGTCGCCGGCGAAGTTCGCGACGACGAGGATCGGGCCCTCGTGGTCGCGGAGACCGTGGAGGACGTGGTGGCTGTACTCCCACACCGACTCCACGATGACCAGCGGCGCGTCCTTCGGGATGTTCCGGAACACCTGCATACCGTAGTGCTGGTTGTCGATGAAGCCGTGGCCCGTCGCGGGGTTGAACCCGTGGGCGCGCTGGACCCGCCAGCCGAGCGCCTCGACCGCCGCCGTGAACTGGGCCTCAACCTCCTGCTGCTTCGACCACGTCTTGACGTTCGTCGTCAGCCGCAAGTCGCCGTTGGCAATCGTGTACACCGTCCGCGGGGCCGCGACCGGCCGCGCGACGATGTCAGGGAATGTGTATGTACTCATCGGGAAAACCTCCTCACATTGTCGGCTCCTGTGCCGACCACCTGCGCTTATCCTGCCATGAAATCGATTTCAGCGCAAGAGGTACGAGGGGTACAGTACGGACCCCGGTCAGCCTGAGGGGCGCGAAGCGGGGGGTTTTGGTCCCGCACACCCCCATTCGCGCCCCGTCGACCCCCAGCGACGGGTTTGAACGTGACGACGCGGCCCCGGGAGGGAGGACACCCAGGGCCGCGCCGAAAGGTTTGGCAGTTAGGTTGTGCAGGTGGTCCAGGCTGGTCTCCTTTCCTTGAGAACCGGATAGTTGGTTGCTTCCGATTGGCTGGCCCCCACGCTATGAGCCGTACTCTCAGATTCCTCTAAGAACCGGTACCACCCCCGTACCCCCCGCAGCGCCGGCAGATTCACGGTTGCGAAGAAACGGAACAAAAATCGCCAAAATTGATTCCGTTTCTTCGCAACCGTGCCCGGTACCGTTCTTAGAGCATTCTGCGCGCCGGGCCGCTAGCGTACCGCCCGGAAAGGAATGATCGTGACACCTGCGCCCGACCACTTCACCGGGGAGGAACTCAGCCAGCTGGGCAACAGGCTGGTCCTCTACCGCTGCGCGCTCCGGCTTGTCGAGACCCAACTCACCAATCTCAACGAGTTTTACCTGGCGGGGAGCGACCCGAATCCGATTGAGCACATCAAGTCCCGGATGAAGTCGGCCGAGAGCATCGCCCACAAGCTCGCCCTGCGCGGGCTGCCCGTGACCGCCGAAAGTGCCGCCGACCACCTGACCGACATCGCCGGCGCCCGGATCATCTGCTGCTACGCGAAGGACATTGCGGACATTGCCACTATCCTCAAGTCCCACCGTGATCTGACGGTTGTCACGGAGAAGGACTACGTCACCCACCCGAAACCGAGCGGTTACCGCAGCTACCACCTCGTCGTCCGCGTCACGCCCGACGGCGCGTTCGGCGACCGGTCCGTACCCGTCGAGATCCAGATCCGGACCGCCGCCATGGATTTCTGGGCGAGCCTCGAGCACCGCGTCCGCTATAAGTACGACGGCGACATCCCGGAGCACCTGAGCGCCGAGTTGCGGGCCTCCGCCGAGAAGACCCACGAGCTCGACAACCGGTTGTACCTCATCCACGAACTCGTCGACCTGATCAACGCCTGACAAGGAGGTACGATGACCAACCCCCGCGACACCCCCCGCGACCCCCGGCGAATCTACATCGCCGACGACGAGACCCCCATCCGGGAGGCGATTGGGGCCTTCCTCACGAACGCCGGCTACGCGGTCGTCGCCTTCGACAACGGCGACGACCTGTTGGCCCAGTTCCGGGGGGATCCCGCCGACCTGGTGATCCTCGACGTCATGATGCCGGGCTCCAACGGGTTCACGGTCTGCAAGGCGATCCGGCAACAGAGCGTCGTACCCATCATCATGCTGACAGCGCGCGATACCGATCTGGACTATGCGACCGGCCTCTCCATCGGCAGCGACGACTACTTCACCAAGCCGTTCAGCGCCATGTCCCTGGTCATGCGGGTCAAGGCGATCTTCCGGCGCATCGACTACGACACCGGGGTCGTCCCCCATGACTGAGACCGCCACCGCCGACCTGCGCAGCCTGCGGACCCGGATTCTCGTGGTCTTCCTCGGCCTGTTGTTCGTCGTCTTCGTGGCCATCAGTGTGGTCTTCAATGTCCTTGTCAACCAGTACGTTTCCCAGACCGCCACGACTCAGCTTTCGACGATCGTCGAGCGCCACACCGGGTCGGCCAGCAGCGTACCGGCCATCCCGGATGTCAGCGACGCGGTGCCCAGCCCTCTCAACACCCGGCCGGCGGTCTTCCTGATGACGTCGGCGTACGCTGTCGGTACCTCCGCCGACGCCTCGGCGGCCGACCTCAAAACCGCCCGGCAGATCGCGGCGGCACTCGAGGCCCTGGGGCCGGGCGAGGTCAACAACTGGCAGATCAATACGACCGGCGGCAGCTACTACGTGAGCAGCGTACCGAACGACGACGGGACGGCGTACCTCGTTTTCTACGTCGACGTCACCGGGATCGTCGCCCTCGCCGCGACCGTCAACCTGCGGCTCATCTTCGTCATGCTCGCCGCCACCGTCATCGCCGTGGTGGCGACCGTCATCATCACCCGCCGGATGACCCGGCCGCTCGCGACCCTGACCGCCTTCTCGCAGCGGATCGGGCAGGGCGATTTCACCCCCTGTACCGACCGTTTCCACGACCGCGAACTCGCGACCCTGGCCGCCAGCCTGAACCAGACCGCCGGGCAACTGGAGTCGTACGACCGTGACCAGAAGACCTTCTTCCAGAACGCCTCGCACGAACTGCGGACGCCGTTGATGTCGATCACCTGCTACGCGGAGGGCATCGCGTACGGCGTCATGGAGCCGGGCCCCGCCAGTCAGACCATCCTGAGCGAGACGACCCGGCTCACCGGCATGGTCGAGGACCTGCTGACCGTTTCCCGCATCGACAGCCTCACCCGGACCCCGCCGCTGGAGGTGTGCGACGCCGGGGCGCTCCTCGCCCAGGAGGCCGCCGAGCAACGTCCCCTGGCCGAAAGCCGTGGGCTGGCACTCGTCGTCACCACCGATCCCGCGCCCCTGACGGGCAGCGACCGGTTGTTGCGCTGGGCGTTCGCCAACCTGATTTCCAACGCACTGCGGTACGCGGAGCACCGGATCGAACTGGCTTGTCACACGGAGGATGACGAGGTCGTGGTCACGGTCGCCGACGACGGACCTGGCATCGCGGAGGAGGACCGGCCGTACATCTTCGACCGCTTCTACAAGGGTACGGGCGGCAAGCACGGCATCGGACTCGCCATCGTCAAGTCCGTCGTCGAACAGCACCTGGGCCACATCGAGGTCACCTCCGGCGACCCCGGCGCCACCTTCCGCCTGACCTTTCCCCGACGGGGAACGTGAGGCTAACAGGTGGCGCTGATGTAGCTACAATGGTGCCACAAGAACTGTGCGAGCCATGCAACACGAGGAGGTACGATGACGGCTGACACCACTGTACGCGCGAGGCTGGACTTGGAGACGAAGCAGAAGGCGACCTCGGTCTTGAACAGCATCGGGCTGAACGCATCAGACCTGATCAGGCTGACGTTCCGCCGCGTCGCGGCGGAGGGCCGGATCCCGTTTGCGCTGGAGACGCCGAACCTGGCCACTCGCGCCGCGTTGGCGGAACTCGACGCGAGTGCCGGGGCGCGGTTCGCCACCATTGACGGCCTCCGGGCCGACCTCGATGATTGAACGTGTCCTCGTCCGTTCGACACAGTTGAACTCGTCCGGCTCGGATCTCACGCTGACCTGTTCTAGACCGAGATACCTGACTAAGGACACGTTCGTTAATAACTGCCGCGTGTC
>JAIRVA010000154.1 GCA_031254155.1 Propionibacteriaceae bacterium | reverse complement strand
CCCGACGACGCCCGGTGCGGAACCGAGCGAACCCCTGGCCACACCCGACGCGCCGACGACCACCGCGACCACCCCGACGCCGCAGGCCGCCTCGCACGCCCGCTCCTGGACGTGGCTCTGGTGGACGGTCGGCGGCCTGGCGGCTTCGGGAGTGGTCGTCGCGCTGGTGTGGCTGGTCATCGTCCTCACGTACTCCCCGGAACGGGCCTGGCGGGTCATCCGGCGCCGGGGCTTGCAGACGGGTTGCCTCACGGAGGGGATGAGCGTCCGGGTGGCCGTCGCCCGGCTCGGGAGCCGTCTGGGACGGGACGTGGGTCCGGGGCTCGAGCGGCTCCGGGACCACCTGGAGGCCGCCCGCTACGGCCCGCCCGATGCGACCGGTTCCTCGTACCGTGGGCGCGACCTCTGGAGACTACGACAGACGGTCCTGCGCCACTTGAAACCGTGACTGTTGGGATAGGCTAAGACGCAACAATCTTCCCTGACTGGGAACCGACAAGAAGGCGCAGCATGAGCACTCTCAACTGGAACGATCTCGACCGGCGCGCGGTGGACGCGGCGCGTGTCCTGGCGGCGGACGCCGTCGAGAAGGTGGGCAACGGCCACCCGGGGACGGCGATCTCGGTCGCGCCGATCGCCTACCTGCTCTACCAGAAGGTCATGAACGTCGACCCAGCCGAGCCAACCTGGCTCGGGCGCGACCGTTTCGTCTTGTCAATCGGACATTCGTCGCTGACCCAGTACACGGAGCTTTACCTCGCCGGCTTCGGGCTGGAACTCGCCGACCTCGCCCAGTTCCGGACCTGGGGTTCCCGGACACCTGGGCATCCGGAGTTCGGGCACACGGCGGGCGTCGAATGTACGACCGGGCCGCTCGGCGCCGGCGTGTCGAACGCGGTCGGCTTCGCGATGGCGGCCCGCAAGGAGCGGGAGTTGTTCGATCCCTCGGCCACGCCGGGTGAGTCGGTGTTCGACCACTTCGTGTACTGCATCTGCGGCGACGGCGACATGGAGGAAGGCATCTCGTCCGAGGCCTCGTCGCTCGCGGCCACGCAGCAGCTCGGCAACCTCATCATGATCTACGACGACAACCGGATCTCCATCGAGGGCGACACGGTCATCGCCCTGGCGGAAGACGTGGCCGCGCGGTACGCGGCGTACGGCTGGCACGTCCAGGCGGTCGACTTCACGAACGGGCTCACGACCTACGAGGAGAAGGTGGACGAGCTGTACGCGGCGATCGAGGCCGCGCAGGCGGTCACCGACCGGCCGAGCTTCATCAAGGTGACCACTGTCATCGGCTGGCCGCTGCCGAACCTGGCGGGCTCGGAGAAGGTCCACGGCGCGAAGATCGGTGCCACCGAGATCGCGGCGCTCAAGACCCGGCTCGGGCTCGACCCGGCGAAGAGTTTTGACGTGGCCGACGATGTCATCGCGTACACCCGGGCGAACGCGGCGGACCGGGCCGCGGCCTGCCGCGCGACCTGGGACGCCCGGTTCGCGGCCTGGGCGGCGGCGAACCCGGCGGGGAAGGCGCTGCTGGACCGCGTCCTGGCGCGGGAACTGCCGGCGGAGCTGGACGCGGCCCTCCCGGTCTTCCCGGCCGGGCAGAAGTCGACGCGGGCCGCCTCGGGTGAGGTCCTGAGCGCGCTGGCCGACGCCGTGCCCGAACTGTGGGGCGGGTCCGCCGACCTCGCGGGCTCCAACAACACGACCATGAAGGGCCAGCCGTCCTTCCTGCCCGCGAGCCGGGGGAGCGCCGACTGGCACCCCGCCCCGAACGGACGAGTTCTGCACTTCGGCATCCGTGAGCACGCCATGGGCGGTATCCTCAACGCGATCAACAGCGGTTTGACCAGGGCGTACGGCGGTACCTTCCTCGTGTTCTCCGACTACATGCGGACCCCGCCGCGCATCGCGGCCCTCTCCCACATCCCGTCCGTCTTCGTGTGGACCCATGACTCGGTGGGTGTGGGCGAGGATGGCCCGACCCACCAGCCGGTCGAGCACGTCGCCTCGCTCCGGCTCATCCCGGGTCTCGACGTCATCCGGCCGGCGGACGCCAATGAGGTGGCCGAGGCCTGGAAGCTGATCCTCGGCATCCACGACCATCCGACGGCGCTGATCCTGACCCGCCAGGACGTGACGACGTTCGACCGGGGGCACGGGTTCGCCCCGGCTTCGGAGATGGCCAAGGGCGCGTACTGCCTGGTCGAGGCGAGTACGGGCACGCCCGCCGTCGTCATCGTCGCCACCGGCTCCGAGGTCGAGATCGCCGTGGCCGCCCGGGAGACCCTGGAGGCCGGGGGTGTGCCCACCCGCGTCGTGTCCGCGCCGTGCCTGGAGTGGTACGCGGCGCAGCCGGCGGAGTACAAGGCCGCCCTCCTCCCCGCGGGCGCCGCCAAGGTGTCCATCGAGGCCGGCGTCACCTACGGCTGGTCCGAGATCGTTGGTAGTGAGGGCCGGAAGATCGGCATCGACCACTTCGGGGCCTCGGCGGCGGCCGGGACACTGTACACCGAGTACGGCGTCACCTGGGCGCGGGTCGTCGAGGAGGCGAAAGCCGCTCTGGGGAACTGACGGTTTGGCCGGGGTTGACACAGTCGGTAGACTGCCCAACGTCATTCACAGCAGAAGGGATCACATGCGGATCGGCATCCCCATGGAATCCGGCCCAGCGGAGACCAGAGTTGCCGCGACACCAAAAACCGTCGCGCAGCTTATCAAACTGGGATATGAAGTCGTTGTTGTAGAGGGGGCCGGCGCGAAGGCTTCGTACCCCGACTCGGAGTACGCGGCGCAGGGCGCCCAGATCGTCGGCCGGGCCGTCGCGTGGGCGGCTGATGTCGTGTGCAAGATCAACCCGCCGATCAGCGCCGAGATCGCGGCGATGAGCGAGGGGGCGACTCTGATCGCACTCGTCGCGGCCCCGCGGTCGCCGGAACTGCTGAAGGAGCTGGCGGCCCAGGGCCTGACGGTGCTCGCGATGGACTCCGTGCCCCGCATCTCCCGCGCCCAGTCGATGGACGTCTTGTCGTCGATGGCCAACATCGGCGGCTACCGGGCCGTGATCGAGGCGGCGCACGAGTTCGGGTCGTTCTTCACCGGCCAGGTCACGGCGGCCGGCAAGGTACCGCCGGCGCACGTCTTCGTCTCCGGGGCCGGGGTGGCGGGTCTGGCCGCGATCGGGACGGCCCACTCGCTCGGCGCGGTCGTCCACGCGACCGACATCCGGCCCGAGGTCGCGGAACAGGTCGAGTCGATGGGCGCCGACTTCGTCGCCGTGAAGGTCGCCGAGCAGCAGGTTTCGACGGACGGGTACGCCAAAGAGGCCTCGGCGGCGTACGCCCAGGCCGCCGAGGCCATGTACGCCGAACAGGCCAAGGTCTCCGACATCATCATCACGACGGCCCTGATTCCCGGCAAGCCCGCCCCCCGGCTCCTCACCGAGGAGATGGTGGCCACCATGAAGCCGGGTTCGGTGATCGTCGACATGGCGGCCGGCGCGGGCGGCAACGTCGCGGGTTCGGCGCCGGACAAGGTCGTCGTCACGAGCAACGGGGTCAAGATCATCGGGTACACCGACCTGCCCACCCGCCTCCCGACGCAGGCCTCGCAGTTGTACGGAACGAACGTCGTCAACCTCATGAAGCTCGTCACCCCGGCCAAGGACGGGGTGATGGTGCTCGACATGAACGACGTCGTCCAGCGGTCGATGGCCGTGGTGAGCGATGGCGAGGTCACCTGGCCGCCGCCGCCCGTCGCCGTGACCGCGGCCCCCCCGGCCGCCGCCCAGCCGGTCCGGCCGGCCAAGGCGGAGCCCAAGAAGCGTGACCCCAGGGTGACCTGGGCGGTCATGGCGGTCTGCGCGGTCGCCCTCATGCTGCTGTTCTGGGTGTCGCCGGAGGGCCTGCTCGGGCACTTCCTCGTCTTCGCCCTGGCGGTCGTGATCGGGTACTACGTGATCGGCAACGTGAACCACTCGCTGCACACCCCGCTGATGAGCGTCACGAACGCCATCTCGGGCATCATCATCGTCGGCGCCCTCGTCGGCCTCCAGTCGGCCTCGGTCGGCGTCCTGGTGGCCGTGCTCAGCGTCATCGGGATTCTGCTCGCCAGTATCAACATTTTCGGTGGCTTCACCGTCACCCAGCGCATGCTCGCGATGTTCAGGAAGGCCTGAGATGTCTATCACACTTGTCACCGGTTCGTACATCTTCGCGGGCCTCTGTTTCATCCTCGCGCTCGCGGGCCTCTCCAAGCACGAGACCGCGAAGCGCGGCAACATCTTCGGCATGGTCGGCATGGGCTTCGCCCTCGTCTTCACCATTCTGGGTACGGTGCTCGCGACCACGGGGGCCACGCCGACGACGGGCGGCCCGAACTGGGCGATCGCGGCCATCCTCATCGCGATGGTGATCGGCGCCGGGGTCGGCGTCACCATGGCCGTCCGCGTCGAGATGACCGGGATGCCCCAGCTCATCGCCCTGTTGCACTCGTTCGTCGGCCTGACGGCGGTCCTGGTCGGCTGGAACGCGTACTTCGAGCCCATGGCGACCGATTCGGCCGGACTGCACCGAGGCGAGCTGTTCGTCGGCGTCTTCATCGGCGCCGTGACGTTCACCGGGTCGATCATCGCCTACCTCAAGCTGTCGGCCAAGATGAAGTCCAAGCCGCTGATGCTGCCGCACCACAACGCGATCAACCTGGGTGCCGTCGTGGTGATCATCGGTCTGACCGTCTGGTTCGTCATCGACCCGCACCTCTGGCAGCTCATCGTGATGACGGCCGTGTCGCTGGCGCTCGGCGTCCACCTGGTGACATCCATCGGTGGCGGCGACATGCCGGTCGTCGTGTCGATGCTGAACTCGTACTCCGGCTGGGCGGCGGCCGCCGCCGGCTTCACCCTCAACAACGACTTGCTCATCATCACGGGTGCGCTGGTGGGCTCCTCCGGCGCCTACCTCTCGTACATCATGTGCAAGGCCATGAACCGGTCGTTCATCTCCGTCATCGCGGGCGGGTTCGGCTCGGACGGCCAGGTCACCGGCGAGGAGAAGGACTACGGCGAGCACCACGAGACGACGGCGCCCGAGGTCGCCGCGATGCTGAAGAGCGCCGGTTCGGTGATCATCACGCCGGGGTACGGGATGGCGGTGGCGCAGGCGCAGGCGGCGGTGGCCGATCTGACGGCCAAGCTGCGCGCCACGGGCGTCACGGTCCGCTTCGGCATCCACCCGGTCGCCGGGCGTCTGCCGGGCCACATGAACGTCCTGCTGGCCGAGGCGAAGGTACCGTACGACATCGTGCTCGAAATGGACGAGATCAACGACGACTTCCCGAATACGGACGTGGTCCTGGTGATCGGTGCCAACGACACGGTCAACCCGGCGGCCCAGGACGATCCCACGAGCCCGATTGCCGGGATGCCCGTCCTCGAGGTCTGGAAGGCGGGTACGGTCGTGGTCTTCAAGCGGAGCATGAACACGGGGTACGCGGGCGTTCAGAACCCGCTGTTCTTCAAGGACAACACCTTGATGCTGTTCGGCGACGCCAAGGAGCGGGTGGAGGACATCATCAAGGCCCTGTGAGCGGCGTACCCCGTCTGACTACGATTAATGCGCTAGCTTCATTACGGTCGTGTTTCGGTTTGGCCACAGTTGTGCCAAAGCTTCTCAATCGGGCTTTGGCAAGCGGAAGGACTTGTGGCACAATGAGTCAATTAATCCACAAATGAATGGAGTATCGACAATGCTCACTCGTCCACGCGCTCTTGCGGCAGCCGCCGTGTCAGCGCTCTTGCTCATGAGCGTCGCCAGCTGCGGGTCTGGCGACAACACCACCACGCCAACAAACTCTGCGGCGTCGACCGGCAACTCGGTGACCTCCGGCGGGGAGATCACGGTTCGCGGCTGCACGCCGCAGAACAGCCTGCTCCCGCCCAACACCTCGGAGGTGTGCGGCGGCAACGTGCTCGACGCCAGCGAGGCCAAGCTCGTCCACTACACCCCCGACGACGCGGCCCCGGAACTCGATGTGGCCGCCTCGATCGACACCACCGACTCCGTCCACTGGACCGTCAAGCTGAATGACGGCTACATGTTCCAGGACGGCACCCAGGTCAAGGCGAAGAACTTCGTCGACGCCTGGAACTGGGGGGCGGCCTGCAGCAGCGCTCAGCTCAACTCGTACTTCTTCGCCCCGATCGCGGGTTTCACCGACCCGAGCGGTGACGGCTGCAACACGGCCGACACGATGAGCGGGCTCGCGGTGGTCGACGACCTCACCTTCACGATCACCACCACCTCGCCGACCTCCAACCTGGTGGTCCGCCTCGGCTACACGGCCTTCGCGCCGCAGCCCGACGCGTTCTTCGCCGACACGTCGGAGGGCAAGGCCAACTTCGCCAAGCTGCCGATCGCGGCCGGCCCGTACCAGATCGTCAAGAACGACGACACGCAGATGGTGCTCCAGAAGTTCGCGGGCTACTCGGGCAAGTTCCCCGGCTCGGTCGACAAGGTCACCTTCAAGATCTACAACGACACGAGCGCGGCGTACAACGACGTCGTGGCCAACAACCTCGACCTGACCGATGTCATCCCGTCGGACCAGTTGGTCGGCGACGCGTGGAAGACGGACTTGGTCAACTCGGATGGCACTAACCGCTGGGGGACGAAGGATACCGGCGTCATCCAGGTTCTGACCTACTCGGCCGTCGACGCGCAGCTCAAGAACACGAGCCTGCGCCAGGCCATCTCGCTCGGGTGGGACCGGGCCCAGGTCACCAAGGCGGTCTTCAACAACGCCCGTACCCCCGCGACCGGCTGGGTCAGCCCCGTGGCGGACGGCTATAAGGCCGACCAGTGCACGAACTGCGTTTTTGACGCCGCCAAGGCGAAGCAGCTCTACGACGCGGCCGGCGGTTACAAAGGCACGTTCCTGATCTGGGTGAACGGCGACGGTGGCCACGACGCGTGGGCCCAGGCGGTCTGCAACCAGTTGAAGAACAACCTCGGCATGGAGTGCGCCGTCCAGACGACGCCGGACTTCAAGACGCTGCGCAACAAGATCACGAAGCGCGACGCCGACCTGACCGGGATGTACCGCGGTGGCTGGCAGATGGACTATCCGTCCATCGAGAACTTCCTGGCCCCGATCTACGCCACCGGCGCGTCCAGCAACGACGGCGACTACTCCAACCCGGCGTTCGACCAGCTACTGGTCGATGCGGCGGCGGCGACGACCAATGACGCGGCCAACAAGCTGTACCAGCAGGCGGAGGCCCTCCTCGACAAGGACATGCCGTCGATGCCGCTGTGGTACCAGCAGAGCCAGTTCGGCTTCTCCAGCAAGATCAAGTCGGTCAAGATGACCCCGTTCTCGACCTTCGACTTCGGTTCGGTGGTGATGAACTAAGTTCCCTGATTGCGGTGGGGCGGTGGTCCAGCTAGACTGGGCCACCGCCTTTCCATGTCATGAGGCGGCGGTCGCCGTCAATTGGCTATAGACTGTGCACGAACAAATACCGGTAGAAGAGGGTTGAGCATGGGCAAGTACGTCGTCCGACGGCTGCTGATGATGATCCCGACGTTCCTGGGTGCGACTCTCATCATTTTTTACCTGAGTTTTGCTCTCCCGGGTGACCCGACAGCCGGGCGGTGCGGGGAACGCCCTTGTCCAGCGTCGTACGTCGAGTGGTTCCGCAGCCATTACGGACTCGACAAGCCGTTCCTCGTCCAGTACGGCATCTACATGGGCCGGCTGCTGACGGGCGATCTGGGCACGAACTATTACGGCAACACCGTCATCCATGAGCTGGCCATCCGCTATCCCACCACACTCAAACTCGCGGTCATCGCCATCGTCGCGGAGATCCTCATCGGGATCGGCGCCGGGATTCTGGCCGGTATCCGCCGGGGCCGGTTCATCGACTCGCTGGTCACCATCTCCACCCTGGTCGTCATCGCGATCCCGGTGTTCGTCCTGGGCTCGCTCGCCCAGATGGTGTTCGGGATCAAGCTGAAGTGGTTCCCGGTCACGGCCGGCGACGGCACGTGGGGCCAGTTACTGTTACCCGGCCTGGTGCTCGGGTCGCTGTACGTGGCGTACGTGGCCCGGCTGACCCGGACGAACCTGGTCGAGAACCTGCGGGCCGACTACGTGCGGACCGCCTACGCGAAGGGCATGCAGCCGGCGCGGGCGATCGGCCTCCACGCCCTGCGCAACTCGCTGCTGCCGAGCATCACCTACATCGGCGCCTCCTTCGGCGCCCTGCTCGGCGGTGCCATCGTGACGGAGCGGATCTTCAACATCAACGGCGTGGGGTCCTTGATCTACCGCTCCATCTCCCAACGTGACGGGACGACGCTGGTGGGCGCGGTGGTCGTGATCGTCGTGATCTACATGGTGATGACCCTGCTCGTCGACTTGTTGTACGGACTGCTGGATCCGAGGTTGCGCCATGAGTGAGATTGTCACCACCACCGCGGCCGAGCGGCCCCGCTCCCTCGGCGCGGACGCCTGGGATGTCATGCGTCGTCGGCCACTGTTCTGGGTCGCCGCCGTCCTCGTCGTCCTGTTCGTCGCTATGGCCATCGCCCCGGAGTTGTTCACGACGAAGGATCCCCGGTCGTGTGACCTGGCCTTCTCGCGGCAACTCCCGAGTGCGGGCGCCATCTTCGGCTACGACTTCCAGGGCTGCGACATCTTCGCCCGGACGGTCTATGGCGCCCGCGCGTCGATCCTGGTCGGCATCTTCACGGCGCTGGCGGCGGCCCTGCTCGGCGGCCTGCTCGGGACGCTGGCCGGGTACCTCGGCGGCGCCGTCGACGCTGTCCTCTCCCGGATCGCGGACATCTTCTTCTCGATCCCGCTGTTGCTCGGTGCCATCGTCGTGGGTTCGGTCGTCCCGTTGTCGCCTAACTCGCCCCTGTGGCGTTGCGTGATCCAGATCGTCCTGGTCCTGGTTCTGTTCGGCTGGCCCAACACCTTCCGCCTCATGCGCGGCTCAGTGATGCAGGTCAAACCGAACGAGTATGTCCAGGCCGCCCGTGCCCTCGGCGCCAACCCGTTCCGGGTCACCACCTCGCACATCGTGCCCAACGCCCTCACCCCCTTGATCGTCGTGTCCACGATCGACCTCGGGAGTTACATCGCCACCGAGGCGACGCTGAGCTTCCTCGGGGTGGGCCTGCCCGGCACGATCGTGTCGTGGGGGCGTGACATTTCGGCGGCCTCCGGCATCGGGTACATCCGCAACGCGCCGCACATGCTTCTGTTCCCTGCCGCCGCCCTGTGTCTCACGGTGTTGGCGTTCATCATCCTTGGCGAGGTCGTCCGCGACGCGCTAGATCCGAAGCTGAGGTGACATGACGACAATCTCCGAAAACCAACCCCCCTTCGAGCACCTGCTCGATGTCCGCGACCTCCACGTCGAGTTCCGGATGCGGGCCGGGGTCGCGAAGGCGATCAACGGCGTCAGCTTCCACCTTGACGAGCGCGAGACCTTGGCTATCCTCGGCGAGTCCGGCTCGGGCAAGTCTGTCACCGCCCAGGCAATCATGGGCATCCTGGACAGCCCGCCGGGGTACATCACGGGCGGGCAGGTCCTCTTCCAGGGTGCCGACATGCTGAAGATGAAGCCCAAGGCGCGGGCGGCGATGCGCGGTCCCAAGATCTCGATGATCTTCCAGGATGCGTTGTCCGCTCTCAACCCGGTTTTCCCGGTGGGCTGGCAGATCGCGGAGATGTTCCGGATCCACCGCGACATGAACCGGACGGACGCTATGGCGCAGGCCATCCGGCTCATGGAGCGGGTCCGGATTCCCGGGGCCAAGGAGCGGTACAAGGCCTATCCGCACCAGTTCTCGGGCGGTATGCGGCAGCGGATCATGATCGCGATGGCCATCGCGCTCGACCCGTGGATCCTGATCGCCGACGAGCCCACCACCGCCCTCGATGTCACGGTCCAGGCCCAGATCATGGACCTGCTGAAGGAACTCCAGGAGGAGTTCGGCATGGGTCTCATCCTCATCACCCACGACCTGGGGGTGGTGGCGAACGTCGCCGACCGGATCGCCGTGATGTACGCCGGCCGCCTGATGGAGACCGCCCCGGTGGGCGCGCTCTACGCCAACCCGCGCCACCCGTACACCATCGGGTTGCTCGAGTCCGTTCCCCGGTTGGATTCCAAGCTGGGCGAGACGCTCCCGGCGATCGGCGGGCTGCCGCCCAACCTGTTGCGGATGCCCGCGGGCTGTCCCTTCAACCCCCGCTGCCGGTTCGCCATCGACAAGTGCCGGGAGGGCGTACCGCCGGACCTCACCGATCTGGCGGACAGCGTACCACGGCGTGCCGCCTGCTGGCGCGTGGAGGACCCGGCCGTGACGGCGGAGGCCCGGATTGCTGTAGGAGGTGACCAGTCGTGAACGGGGATGTCATACTCGAAGCCCGGGACCTGGTGAAGCATTACCCGATCCGCACCGGTGTGATCCAGCACACGACCGGCCACGTGCAGGCGGTCGACGGGGTGTCGTTCGAACTCCGCGTCGGCGAGACGCTCGGCATCGTCGGGGAGTCCGGGTGTGGTAAGTCCACGCTCGGCCGGCTGCTCGTCCGTCTGGAGGAGCCGACCTCGGGGTCGGTCATCTTCGAGGGTGTCGACATGTACGCCCAGAAGGGGGCGGCGATGCGGAAGCTCCGCCGCGACATCCAGATCGTGTTCCAGGATCCCTACACCTCCCTCAACCCGCGCAAGACGGTGGGTGACATCGTGGGGGAGCCCTTCGACATCCACCCGGAGGTGGCGCCCAAGGGGTCGCGGCGGGCGAAGGTCCAGGAGTTGCTGGACCTCGTGGGCCTCAACCCCGAGCACATCAACCGCTACCCGCACCAGTTCTCCGGCGGCCAGCGCCAGCGGATCGGGGTGGCCCGCGGGATCGCCCTCAACCCGAAGGTCCTGATCTGCGACGAGCCGGTGTCCGCCCTCGACGTGTCGGTGCAGGCCCAGGTGGTCAACCTGCTGGAGAAGCTGCAGGCCGAGTTGGGGTTGGCGTACGTGTTCATCGCCCACGACCTCGCCG
>JAIRVA010000118.1 GCA_031254155.1 Propionibacteriaceae bacterium | reverse complement strand
ACCAGAAGGTCACCCCGCAACTGCTCCGCCGTCCGGACGACCGGGCGAAACTCATCGCTCTCTTGCGGACCTTCTTCAACCGGCTGGACGGCTTCCACGTCCAGTACAACGTGGTCGACCGGGCGACCCTGCTGGACGCGCAGGCCCACCCCGAACGCCACCGCGACCTCATCGTCCGGGTGGCCGGCTACAGCGCTTTCTTCAACGTGCTCTCCAAAGCCACCCAGGATGACATCATCGCCCGGACCGAGCAAAGCCTGTAAATCTCTGTGCCGCGCCGTCTGACCTGAGCCTGCGGCCCCTGCCGGGCAACCTCCATGAGCTGTCCAGCAGACCCTAGCGCGAGCGCGTCAGGCTTCCGTGCGGCGGGAGTGGCGGGAACAGGCAGAAGCCACGCCACTCTCCGAGCCTCCGGGCTGGCGGGTTCCCCTTGCCCAATGGGACGGTTACATCTTCCCAGTACTGCTTGAGCAACTCGCTCATTCCTTGTTGGGCCAACCAGCGGTGCAACTTTGGTGCCATGACGATGTCCCCAGACAGGAAAAGCAGCAGGTCCTGGAGGAGTAGGTAGACCGTGGCATCGGGCTGCGGCTGCCGCTTCTGCCACCTGAGCTTCTCCAGCAGATCTTCGTGCAGCTTTGCCTCCTCCTGGAGGCAAACGAAGAAGAACAGCGGTTTCCACGAGTCACATTGGGGCAGGAGTCCCACGCATACGGGATGGCTTGAGGTCGAGCCGCGGCCCGGCAGCACGAGGTCTGCCCCCGCCAGGGCCGCCCAGTAAAGGTCGATAGGAATGGGGAGATACTCAACGCAGAAACTCTTCGCGACTCTCGTCTCCGAGTAGTCCGGGTCTGAGGAGTCGATGATTTCCTCGAACCGTTCTTGAACCAAGTCCCACCGCTCGAGGGGGTAGGCCAAGGCTGCACGAGTCTGGATGTCGCGGACGGCTGACTCATACTGAGTCTTGGCGAACGGTGCTATGCGAGGGTGGTCACGTATCGTGTTTTTGAAGTACTTCGTGTCTTGGAGACCGCGAGTTTGGTCATGCAGCAGTTTCTCGCTCGTATGGGCATATGCAAACCCGCGATATGCGTTCAGCAGAATGTACTTGTAGACGTTGCGAGACATGGGCGCGGTCTCGATCGGTTTAAATACTGCTGTGTCGTGAAGTTTGCAGAACCCCTTGAACCTTCCTGCCTGACTGATAGGTGTCCGGAACACGAAGTCTGACACCTCGTTGTTGGTCGGCTGGTCCTCTTGTCGTCGTGGGCGTATTGCGAATACGACGCCGCCTTCTTGGAGACGATTAAGCACAGAGGCTCGCTGGAATGAGTGCGATAGGATCGAAGGCTTCCGGCATGATGCCAGGTAGCACTCGACCGGACGTTCTGCGGCTTCCTTAATGAACGCACTCAGGAATTGATGGAGCAGAACCCTGAAGTCGGTGGCTCCCATCTCTCCTCCTCTGTCAATCTGGTTATCACTTTACGATCCACGATGAACCCGTCTCTATGCGTCCGTCTCGACATTTTTTACCGGTAAAAAGTGTTACCTGGGACACTTTATCACCGCTGGGTGGTGTCCTTGGCGTGGACCTCGCGGTTTGATGGTGTCAGGCGCAAGAGGTCAAGAATGGACTGTTAATTCGGAATTCGGGGTATAATTACTCATATGTTGGCGATTAATGATGATCCTCCAGGAGTCGCCCGCCGTCTGGCGGAGCGCGTACGGCTGCGGCGTCTCGAGCTGGATTACACCCAGCAAAACCTGGCGCGCCGGGCTGGTATGTCGTTGTCGACCTATCGTCGCTTCGAGGCGACGGGCGAGATCTCGCTGCACCGTCTCATCCTGGTCGGGGTCGCCCTCGGGACGACCAGCGAGTTTGAGACGTTGTTCCAGGAGCCGCGGTACGCGAGTCTCGATGAGATACTCGACACCAAGCGCCGGACCCGTCAGCGGGGAGCCCGCAATGATTGAGTCACGTGCGACGCAGAATTGTTGAGAGGACGGACAACGTGGGGAAGACGTACTTCATCGCGGATCTCCATTTCGGGGACTCGCGGATTATCGGCTATGAGAACCGGCCCTTCCAGTCGGCGGCCCACATGGACGCCGAGTTGATCACCCGGTGGAACCGGACGGTCGGTCCCGATGACCGCGTCTTCCTCCTGGGTGATGTCGCGATCACGTCCCCTGAGGCCACGGCCGCGGCGACGACCCAACTGGCGGGGTACAAGATCCTCGTCCTCGGCAACCACGACCGGCACCTCCCCGTCGCCTGGTGGTTCACCGCCGGTTTCCAGGAGGTGTCCGCCTACCCGCTCGTCCTTGATGAGTTCTACCTGCTGTCCCACGAGCCGCTGTATGTCAACGCCACCATGCCCTACGCCAACATCTTCGGGCACGTCCACGGCAGCCCGCTGTACGTTGACGCCTCGCCACAATCGTTTTGCGTCTCGGCCGAGCGGATCGACTACACCCCCATCGAATTCACTGAGATCAAGCGCCGGATCGGGGCGCCGCTCAACCCAACCGGCCGGGAGGCCTGATATGGAGTGGACGGCGGATGTCGCGCTGGGACGGTGGATCGTCGATGGGACCAGCGGCCAGTTGGGGCCCAGCGTGCCTGACTTGGTACCCGGCGGGTTCGCCGCGTACGCCCGGATCTTTCATCCGCTGACGCGGAGTGCGGGCGATGACGAGTCGCCGGAGGCGGCGGTTCGCTGGGCTGAGGCGGCGGCCGACTTCGGTACGGCGATGGGTCCGCTGGCCCAGTCCGCCGTGTTGCGGCGTGCAGGCGATCCGTGGTCGTCCGCGGCGACGGTGGCCAGTAGCGGGCTGGTCTACGGCCCTCCCGACCAGGGCCGGTTGTCGCAGTTGCCCGCAGTCCTGCGCCTCCTTATCCGTCACACGTCGACCCCGGAGGCCGCCGTCGCCGCGATCTGGGAGGGCTGGGGCGGACTGGTCTCGTCAGGGGGCCACGTCTCGTTGACCCTCCCCAGCCGCCAGGATGCGCGGTCCGGGTGCCTGTCGGCGCTTGCGACGAGGCTGTCTCCGCGCCCGGGTACGGGTATTCTGAGGTACTGTCCCGCCCCGAACCGGGGCAAACGTCAGTCTTCCCGTCCGGGTACGGGCGTCCTGCCCGCCCAGGTCGCGACTGGTCCGAAACTGGAGCTGCCCGGCCGGTCGTTTTTTCTCGCCCGGACGAGCTTGCAGGAGTTGATGGCTGACGACTGGGAGGACACCGTACTGTGGGCCATGCCGCCGTTCGTGCACACACCGTCGCTGCTCTGGCCGGACGACCACGCCTGGGTGCTCGCCACGGAAATCGATTTCGATTCGACGATCATCGCCGGTTCACGCGCGCTGGTGGACGAGTTGACACGCAGCGACACCATTGAAGCTCTGGAGGTACCGGCCACCGCCGACTTGGCGTGGGATCCGCGCCCAGATGCCGCAGGAGTTGATGAGTAGCCGTGTCTGCGGTCCCCGGCGGTCGGGTAGTTGGCGTACTTTCTGCAGACGCTTTACCTGAGGTAGAGTTCTTCCATGAGTGTGATGTACGCCACTGTGAGTACGAAGGGGCAGGTGACTATCCCGGCTGAAGTGCGAGATGCCCTGCACATTACCCCCGGGCGGCGGGTTGGCTTCCGGATGACGGAGACGGGTGTCCACCTCGAAGTGCCGGCGACGATTGAGGAAGTCCGGTCGATGCTGCGAACGGCACTGACGAAGAACGGGACCTGGGGGAAGGTGTATGGGAACGGTGACGGCTGGGCGGCGTATGTTGAGGAGCGGTATGGCCAGCCTTGATACCAGTTGTCTCCTGCGGTGGCTGTTGGGGGACGTGCCCGAACAGACCCATGCAGTGCAAGAGTGTCTGGATCAGCAAGGACGGGTGAGCCTCAGCGACTCGGCCCTGCTGGAAGCGGTCTACGTACTGGAGAAGCTCTACAAGCTCACGCGACAACAGATCGTCTTGGCCCTGGGGTCGGTGCTTGGCGAGGCTGCCTTTGATTTTGACGCTTCCCTGTGGCTGGACATCCTGAGCGCCTACCTCAGCCACCCGAAGCTGTCCATTGTGGACATCTACCTTGTCTATCGGGCGGAGGCCGATGGTGCGGGACCGGTCCTGACCTTCGACCGGAAGTTGGCGACGCAATTGGCGGGGGCCGAACTACTGGGCAGTCCGGCGTAGCATAAGTCCCCGGTGTTACGCTAGACAGCGTGGAAACAATGCCACCAGAGGTGACCCGGCTGGAGGAGTTGGCGTGCAACGCCCACCCGGCGCACGTGACGGAGTTGGACGACGGGTGGGTGCTGCGGTACGCCGACGGGTACACCAACCGGGTCAACTCGGTTCATCCGCTCTACCCAGGCCAGGGCGGGTGGCGCCCACACCGCCCACCTCCAGGTGGTCCAGCACAACGGGGTGGCGGTCAATCTGTACGAGAGCCTCGGTTTCCGCCCGGCGTACACGTACTGGTACCGCGTCCAGGCCGGTGCGGATCGCGCCAGCGTGTGACGTGAACGCCGTATGATGACGCTATGAACTCTCGCTTGAAGGCCCTGCGCGACCAGGGTGTGTCCATCTGGCTCGACGATCTGTCCCGGTCCCGCCTCACCAGCGGCTCCCTGGCGGACATGATCGCCCACGACTCCGTCCTCGGGGTCACCACCAACCCGACCATCTTCGCGGCCGCGTTCGCCGACATGAGCGTGTACGGCACCGAGCTGGCGGCGCTCAAGGCCCAGGGCGCCGACGTACCGACGGTCATCCGCTCCCTGATGGCGCAGGATGTGGCCGCGGCGTGTGACCTGTTCGCCGACGTGTACGCGGCGTCGGACGGCTACGACGGCCGGGTCTCCATCGAGGTGGACCCGACGCTCGCCAACGAGACCGGCGCGACGATCACGCAGGCGGCGGCCTTGCGCGAGCTCGTCGGCAAACCCAACGTCCTGGTCAAGATCCCCGCCACTAAAGCCGGGTTGCCGGCCATCCGGGCCGCCATCGGCGCCGGGATCAGCGTGAACGTCACCCTGATCTTCTCGCTGGAGCGGTACGGCGAGGTCATGGAGGCCTACCTCGCCGGGCTCGAAGACGCCCTCGGCCAGGGGATCGACCTCGCGGGGATCCACTCGGTCGCCTCCTTCTTCGTCTCCCGCGTTGACACGGAGGTGGACAAGCGTCTGGTCGCGCTCGGTACGCCGGCGGCTCTCGCGCTGCGCGGGCAGGCGGCGGTGGCGAACGCCCGTCTGGCGTTCGCGGATTACGAGGCGGTGTTCGGCGGCGAACGGTTCGCGCGTCTGGCGGCCCAGGGAGCCAACCGGCAACGGCCCCTGTGGGCGTCGACGGGTACGAAGGACCCGGCGTACCCCGACACCCTCTACGTCGACTCGCTCATCGCCCGGCCCTGCGTCAACACCATGCCCGAGAAGACGCTGCGCGCCTTCGGCGACCACGGCGAGGCCACGGGTGACACCATCACCGGGCACATCGACGCCGCGCGGGAGTGCTTCGCGGCGCTCGCGGCCGCGGGCATCGATCTGGCCGACGTGACCGATGTCCTGGAGCGCGAGGGCGTGGACAAGTTCATCGTGTCGTGGCACGAGTTGGTGGCAGCGGTCGGGGCGGCGCTGGCCGCGGCGTGATGAGCGCCGACGACCAGGGCGCGCCGGGCGAGCGCCGACCGATCACCTCGCCCCTGGACGGTCGCGTCCTCGGTAGCGTCCCGGTGAACGGGCCAGAGGATGTCCGGTCGGCCATCGCGCGGGCCCGGACGGCTGGACGGGCCTGGGCGGGATGGCCGGTCGCCAGGCGCGCCCGCGTGGCCGCCCGGTTCCGCGACCTGGTGCTGGACCACAGCGCGGAACTGATTGACCTCGTCCACGCCGAAAACGGCAAGTCGCGGATCAACGCCTTCGAAGAGGTGCTCGACACCGCCCTGACCGCCGGTTACTACGCCCAGAACGCGGCCCGCTTCCTCGCACCGAGTTCCCGGGTCGGCGCGATCCCGCTGGTGACAAGCGCCTCCGTCCACTACCGCCCGAAGGGCGTCGTCGGCATCATCTCGCCGTGGAACTACCCGCTGACGCTCGCCGTCTCGGACGCGGTCCCGGCCCTGCTGGCCGGCAACGCGGTCGTCCTCAAACCCGACTCGAAGACACCGCTGACCGCCCTGCGCGCCGTGGACTGGCTCCGCCAGGCGGGGTTGCCCCAGGACCTGATGGCGGTGGTGACGGGACCGGGCAACGTCCTGGGCTCACCGCTCATCGACGGCGTGGACCACCTGATGTTCACCGGTTCGACGGCGACGGGCCGCCGGGTGGCGGCCCAGTGCGGCGAGCGCCTGATCGAGTGTACGGCGGAACTGGGCGGCAAGAACGCCCTGCTCGTCCTCGCCGACGCCGACGTGGGGCGGACGGTCGAGGGTGCCATCCAGGCCTGTTTCTCGACGACCGGGCAGTTGTGCGTCAGCATCGAGCGGATCTACGTCCACGCGTCGTTGTTCGATGAGTTCTGTGCCGCCTTCGCGGCCCGGAGCAGCCGGATCGTCCTGGGAGCGGGCGACGGCTGGGACGTCGATCTCGGCCCGCTGATCGACGCCGGCCAACTGGAGAAGGTCTCCCGGCACGTGGACGACGCGGTCGCGCGCGGCGCCACCGTCCTCGCCGGGGGCCGGGCGCGGCCCGATCTCGGGCCGACGTTCTACGAGCCGACCGTACTGACCGGGGTGACGGACGAGATGATCCTCGCCCGCGCGGAAACCTTCGGCCCGGTGGTGGCGGTCTACGCCGTCGCCTCCGACCAGGCGGCCATCGCGGCGGCCAACGACACACCGTACGGGCTGAACGCGAGCGTCTGGTCCCGCTCACCCCGGCACGCCCGCGCGGTCGCCCGGCAGTTGGCCACCGGTACGGTCAACATCAACGAGGGGTACGCCGCGGCCTGGGGCTCGCACGGCGCCCCCATGGGCGGGGCCGGCATCTCCGGACTCGGGCGGCGCCACGGGCGGGATGGCATCCTCAAGTACACCGAGCCGCAGACCATCGCCGCTCAGCGCGGAGGATTGATCGGTCCGCCGCGCGGGGTGCGGCGGGAAACGTACGCCGCCGTCATGACCAGGGCCGCCCGGCTGCTGCACCGCCTGCCGCTCAGCCTGCCGTGACTCGGCGCGGGGGTCGGGCCGTAC
>JAIRVA010000117.1 GCA_031254155.1 Propionibacteriaceae bacterium | reverse complement strand
GGGCGATCTGCTCACACTACATGTTGCGATGGACGTCCAGTCCATGTACAACATGTAGTGTGAGCATCTCATCCCGCCTGACGCCCGGCTGACGACACAGCGTAGATCAGCACTTCCCTGGGAGTCGGCTCGGGTTAGCCCGATTAGCCCGATTAGCCCGGTGAGTAGGGCGAGTACGGCAGGACGGCCGGGCCCTGGACCCCGGCGGCGGACAGCGCGGCCATGGCCCGCTCGCGGATGTCCCGTACCAGAGCAAAATGTTTGTTGGCCGGAGTCTTGATGAGGATGCGCATCGTCACGGTGGTCGGAGTGATGGACTCGACCCCGAGCAGGCGAGGCGGTTCCAGGAGCAACTCAGTAATGTCATTGTCCTCGGACACCTCGGTGACAACGCTGTTCAGTACCTCGGTGACGAGCGTCAGGTCCGCGTCGTACGCCACGGGTACGTCGATGAGGCCCGTCGAGTAGCCCTGGGAGACGTTGCCGACGCGGAGGATCTCGCCGTTGCGGACGTACCAGATCATGCCCTGCACATCGCGGAGCTTGGTGATGCGCAGGCTGATGTCCTCGACCGTACCGGTCACCTCGCCGACGTTGATCTGGTCGCCGACGCCGTACTGGTCCTCCACAATCATCGCAATCCCCGACAGATAATCCTTGATGAGGGACTGCGCGCCGAAGGCCAGGACGACGCCGCCGATCCCGGCCGAGGCGAGGAACGGGCTGAGCGGGACGCCGAGGTACGACAGGATGAGGAGCAAGACGATGATGACAAGGGTAAACGACCACACTGACCGGAGGAGCCGCGCAATGGCGGTCGTGTGAACGACGGTCCGCCCGGGCTTCGCCCCGGTCGACCGCCCGATGGCCGCCGCCGCCCGGAAGGCCAGCGTACCTTCCGGCTCGGCCGCCATCCGCCGCATACGAGCCGTACTGCGCCGAATCAACGTACTGACCACCAGATGGGCGGCCACCCCGATCGCGATCGTGGCGACGATGTAGATGAACGTCGTCGGCCACTCCCAGGTCAGCGCCAGCAAAGCCATAGTTTCAGGATACCCGGTACCGGGCGGCGAGACAGCTCGACCCTCGGGCGGTCGGGGGAACGCCTGTGGCATAATGAAGCCTTGGGAAGTACTGAGGGTGGGAATGGCACGATTTGCGAGGCTGGCCGAGGCGCAGGCGGCGCTGCGTGACCCGGCGACGTCCCCCGACGACCTGATGGCCATCGTCGAGGCGCAGCCGGACCTGTGGCCGGAGGTCGCCCGGCACCCGGGTGTGTACCAAGAGTTGCTGGATTACCTGTGGGAGTACGGCGATGAGGCGACGCGGGCAGCGATCGACGACGTGCCCGCCCCGGCTGACGTCCCGGCTGACGTGCCCGCCCCGGCTGAAGCGCCGGCTGAGGCGCCGGAGGGGGTGGACACCGCCCCCAGCCTGCCCGTCGTACCGGCCCTGGCCGACCCCGGCCGCGGACGCGTGGCGGGCTGGGTCAGAACGCCGCTGCTCGACGTACCGCCGGATCTGTTCGTCCCCACCGAGCCGCCCGCGCTACCGGTCGCCGGGCCCACCCCACCGCCGACTCCCGACCCGGCCCCCGTACCCCCGACGCCCGCCGCCAGCCCCCGGCGCCGCCAGTCCAACTGGACGCTTATCATCATCCTCGCCGCTGTGATTGCCCTTGTCGCCGTGGGTACGAGCGTGTACCTCGGCGTCATCCGCCCCCGCGGCGACCTGGCACGGGCCGAGGCCGACTTCACCACCGCGAGCACCGAGCACGAGCATGCTCAGGCCGATCTCAACGCCGCGCTGCAGGCAGCCGGGCTCTACGACGGGCGGTACACGGCGGACGAGGTCAGTACCGAGGCGACGACGGCGCTGGCCACCGCGGCCGACCAGGCCAAGCCGGCGGTCGTACCCACCCCCGAACCGGCCGCTGACGCGCCCGCGCTCCGGGCCCAGATCGCGCAGATGGCGGGCGAGACGACGGCGGCAGGCCAGGCCACCGCCAAACTGACGGCCGCGATGGGGAACGTGGACGCCAGCGTACGGCAGATCGGGACGGACAAGCTCACCGCCGCGATCGCCGACGCACAGACAGCATGGGACGCCTCGGCGGGTCTGGTCAAGGATGAGTCCGTACGGACGACCTTGTCAGACGCAATTTCAACGGCCAACACGGCGCTGGCTGGGTTGTCGGAGGCAGACCCGCAGGACGTGGTCAAGACGGTCGCTGACCAAATCCAGGCCCTCAGTACGGCGACCGCGGCGATCTCGGGCAACCAGAAAACACAGTGCCCGGGCGGGGTGGTCCTGCCGACGGGGATTGACCCGATGGTGTGCGGGGGCATGCCGGCGACGGCGATCGTACCCCAGGTACCGGACGGGGCGGGCAATACTCAGGTTCAGTTTGCTATGCCGTCCGGGAATGTGGGCTGTACGAAGCAGGCGTACGATGTGGCCGCGCTGTGCGAGATCATCCGCAAGGATTGGACGTTGCCGGAGACGCTCGCCCCGGCGTGCGCGGCGAACGACCCCCGGTGTGACGGCGGCGCCGACCCCGCCCTCAAGGGCGGGCAGGTCACGTACGTCCGGCACACCGACGTCGGCCCCTGGACGAACAATCGGGCGGCCGATCCGCCGCTGACAATCCCCGTTTTGGCGTACGGCCAGGTCGCGAATTTCGCCCCCGTGGCCTGTCTGAGCCACGTGGACGGGGTGGTCTGCTGGGACACGAGTACGCACCACGGCTTCCGCATGAGCGTCACCACCTTCGACTACTGGTGAGTCAGCCGCCCCACAGTGTCGTGGCGAGGCTGATGGTGGCCGGGAGGGTGAGGATGGAGACGAGGGTGGAGAGGCAGACAAAGCGGGTGGGGAAGTCCGTACTGACCTTGTGCATCACGGAGAACATGACAAGGTACGCTGCCACGGGGCAGGCGAGTAGCACGAGGGTGGCCAGCTTGGCGTCGTACTGTAGCGGGATCGGCCAGAGGATGAGGACGCCGAGCAGGGGGATGAGGACGTTGCGGACCCCCGTACCCGCCCACAACCACTTGTCGGACGCGAAAGTCCGCCAGCGGACGGCGGCCAGGCTGGCACCGATGACGAACATTGATAGTGGTGCATTCATGGCCGAGATCATGCCGAGGCCGTTCACGACGAAGTCCGGCAGCGCGACGGGCGAAACGAACACGGCCAGGCCGACGAAGACCGCCGGGATGGCCGGGTTGGTGACAAGCTGTTTCACCACGCCGCCGCGCTCGTCCGGGGCGAACATGCGCCAGCCGTGCGTCCAGGCGTAGACATTGAACATGGCGAGATAGAGGACGGCGAAGAAGACCCCGTGCGTACCCAGCAGCGCCGAGACCAGCGGGATGCCCATGAACCCGGAGTTGGAGTAGATCCCGCCGTACCGCAGGTTGCGGCGGAGATCCGGGTCCTGGATGCGGCGGAAGAGGAGGAACGTGAGGCCGATCATCGCTGGATACAGCAAGAAGTCGAGGCCCGCCACGAAGCCCAGATCCCGCATTTCGCCCCACGAGAAGGGACGATGAAAAGCCTGGACGATCACGGCGGGGGTGACAAAATAGACCAGAATGTTGGTCATCCCGGAGATGGCCTGGTCGCCGATCCAGTGCTTTTTCGCGCCGAACAGCCCCAGCAGGATGAATATGAACATTAATCCTACTTGTTGGACCGTGATCGCGAACCCCATCGACCTTCCTTGCACATGGCGTGGAACTAACCGTCGTACGTCACGCTACCCCGTCGCGGCGGGTCCGCTCAAGTGGGGATGGTGTCTACCCCGGGATTTCCGTACCGCCCCACTCCACAACGACGAAGCCGGCCCGGCCGGGCGCGGCGAGGCGCTGCCACTCCATCATGACGCGGATGAGCGTGCCCGGGGCGGGCGTCACGGTGAGGACCTGGTTGGCGGCCTGCTCCGCAGCGGTTTCAAAGCGGATGTAGGTGTAGGGATTGGCCTGGAGAAGGGGGAGCCAATACACAATGAACTCTTCGGACTCCCGGGGGCTGAGCCCCAGTTGGGGCAGGGTAGTCTCGAGGAAGGCCGCGGCCCCCGAGCCAGCCACGACGAAACCGTCGTTCGTCCGGTGCGCGGCGGCCAGGCGGTCAGACTCGTAGTAGAGGGCGTACAACTCACGTCCAGTGGCCTGGTCGGTGAGCGTACCGTCCGGGGTTGCGGTCACCAGCCAGCCGTCGCCGTACGGAGGGTACTGCGCGGTGAATAGCTCGGGGTGGGAGACGGTCACGGCCACGTCGGTCACCTCGGCTGGGTAGAGGTAGATGATGGGTTTGACGTTCTGACCGGGCGGTGGGCCGGACGGGCTCCGGGGGGGCGATGACCGCCCCGATGATCGTCCGTGTCCGGGGCGGGCGGTACGGCGGCCCCGTGGGTGGTTGCGTCATAGCCAAAGTGTACTCGGAACGATAGCACCGAGCCCCTCGCCGAGTCATATGGAACGCCCCATAGCGGTACGCGTGATCTCGTATCTGGAACCCGGACGGAAGTCAGGCTACTCTCGGGCGGGAATCCGGTAGCTGCCTGAGCTGCTGACTCGGACGCGTTGTCCGGCGGGTGACTCCCACAGGTAGGTGCCGAGTTCGTCGCGGATGAACCTCCACCCGGCATGGGTCTTGACCCGGTGAGCCCGTCGCGACAGGGGCGCCAGGTTCGTCGGACTCGTCTGACCGGAGGCACCCGGCACGTACCGGTCGACGTGATCCAAGTCCAGGTGCCGGGATTCGATGGATGAGTACGGGAAACAATCATGGGGACCTCTATAAACTCGGTGGGTATGATGGGGGGTTGGTGGCGTGGGGAGTGAAAGTGGTGTAGTGTTGCTGATTGTTTTGTTGCGGGTGGCGTGGTAGAATAAGGTATGGGTTT
>JAIRVA010000338.1 GCA_031254155.1 Propionibacteriaceae bacterium | reverse complement strand
CGGCGCGCCCGGGCGACGACGATCTTGTCATCCTCCGACAGCTCGTCGACGCCGAGGATGGCGATGATGTCCTGCAACTCCTTGTTGCGCTGGAGGATGCGCTTGACCTCGATGGCCGTGTCGTAGTGGTCCTGGCCGATGTACTGCGGGTCGAGGATCCGGCTGGACGAGGTCAGCGGGTCGACCGCCGGGTAGAGGCCGCGGGAGGCGATGTCCCGGCTCAGTTCCGTCGTGGCGTCCAAGTGGGCGAACGTCGTCGCCGGCGCCGGATCGGTGTAGTCGTCGGCGGGGACGTAGATGGCCTGCATCGACGTGATCGAGTGGCCCCGGGTCGAGGTGATGCGCTCCTGGAGCTGGCCCATCTCGTCGGCCAGGTTGGGCTGGTAACCGACCGCGGACGGCATGCGCCCGAGCAGCGTCGAGACCTCGGACCCCGCCTGGGTGAACCGGAAGATGTTGTCGATGAAGAGCAGCACGTCCTGGTTCATGACGTCCCGGAAGTATTCGGCCATGGTGAGCGCGGACAGTGCGACGCGAAGACGCGTGCCCGGCGGCTCGTCCATCTGCCCGAACACGAGGGCGGTGTCCTTCATGACGCCGGCCTCGGCCATCTCGTGGATGAGGTCGTTGCCCTCGCGGGTCCGCTCCCCTACCCCGGCGAACACCGACGTACCGCCGAAGTTATGGGCGATCCGGTAGATCATCTCCTGGATGAGGACGGTCTTGCCCACGCCGGCGCCGCCGAACAGGCCGATTTTGCCGCCCTGGACGTACGGGGTCAGCAGGTCGAGCACCTTGATCCCGGTGTGGAGCATCTGGGTCTTCGGCTCGAGCGCGTCGAAGGGCGGCGGGTCGCGGTGGATGGGCCACCGCTCCGCGACGGTCACCTGGGAGATGTCGTCGTTCAAGCAGTCACCCGTGACGTTCCAGACCCGGCCCTTGGTGACCTCGCCGACGGGTACCACGATGGGCTGGCCGGTGTCCCGGACCTCCACGCCGCGGACCATGCCGTCGGTGGGTTTCAGCGAGATCGCCCGGACGATGTTGTCACCCACCTGGAGCTCCACTTCGAGCGTGATCTCGCGGGCTTCGCTCCCCGTACCGATGGTGACCTTCAGCGCGCTCATGATTTCGGGCATCTGGTCGGGCGGGAACTCAATGTCCACGACCGAGCCAATGACCCGGACCACGCGCCCGGTGCCCGGCGCCGCCACTGCAATCGACGTCATCTTCTACTCCTCGTCTTCGGCGAGCGCGGACGCGCCCCCCACAATCTCGGTGATCTCCTGGGTGATCTTGGCCTGGCGTGCCTGGTTGGTCTGGCGGGTCAGGGTCTCGATCAGTTGCTGGGCGTTGTCGGTGGCCGACTTCATCGCCTTCTGTTTGCTGGCCAGTTCGCTGGCCGCCGCCTGCATCAAGTAGAAATGGATCCGGTTGCGCACGTACAGTGGCAGCAGCGCGTCGAGTACCGTCTCGGCGTCCGGCTCGAACACGTACAGCGGCATCGCCTCGTGGGACGCCGCCGCCTGGACCACGTGCAGCGGCAGGATGCGGCGGACCCGCGGCTCCTGCACGAGCATGGAGGTGAACCGCGTGTACACCACCTGGATCTCGTCCACTCCGCCCGCGTCGTAATCGAGCAGGAAGCGGGCGATGAGTTCGTTCGCGATGGCGTCCGAGTCGGCGTACGTCGGCTTGTCGGAGAAACCCGCCCAGGTCTTGGCGAGCGGACGGTTCCGGTACTGGAAGTACGCGATCCCCTTGCGACCCGTCATGTAGGTCACCACGTCGCGGCCTTCAGTGTGCAGACTCTGGGTCAGCCGCTCGGCCATCTTGATGACGTTGGTCGAGTACGCCCCGGCGAGACCGCGATCAGCGGTGATGACCAGGATGGCGGACCGGCGGATCTCGTGGCTCTCCGTTGTCAGCGGGTGCGAGATGTCGGAGTAGGACGCCACGGCGGCCACGGCCCGGTTGAGTTCGCGGGTGTACGGCAGGGTCGCCATCGCCGCGGCCTGGGCCTTGGTGATCCGGGAGGCCGCGATCAACTCCATGGCGCGGGTGATCTTCTGGGTCGCCCGCACCGACCGGTTGCGTTCGCGGAGTTCTCGCAGGCTGGCAGCCATTTAGCCCGCGCTCCCCGCGACGATCTTCTCCTGGTCCACATCCTTGTCGAGCGAGATCGGCTTGGCATCGGGTTCGTCGACGAGCAAGACTTTCCCGTCCGAGGTCCGGAACCGGTGGTCGAAGGTGGTGATCGCCGCCCGGGCCTGGTCCTGGGTGGCCGCGTCGAAGAGCCGGGTTTCGGCGATGGTGGCCAACACGGTCGACTCGCGTCGCAGATAGTCCAGCATTTCCCGTTCGAAGCGCGAGATGTCGGCCACGGGCACGATGTCCATGAGCCCGCCCAGACCCGCCCACACCGAGACGATCTGTTCCTCGACCGGGTACGGCGTGAACTGCGGCTGGCGGAGCAGTTCCATGAGCCGCGCCCCGCGCTCGAGTTGCCGGCGCGACGTGTCGTCCAGGTCGGAGGCGAACATCGCGAAGGCCTGCATGTCGCGGTACTGGGCGAGCGAGATCTTGAGCGTCCCGGCGACCTGCTTCATGGCCTTGACCTGGGCGTCGCCGCCCACGCGGGAGACCGAGATGCCGACGTCGACCGCCGGGCGCTGGTTGGCGTTGAAGAGGTCCGATTGGAGGAAGATCTGGCCGTCGGTGATCGAGATGACGTTCGTCGGGATGTACGCCGACACATCGTTCGCCTTCGTCTCGATTATCGGCAGCCCGGTCATCGACCCGCCGCCCAACTCGTCGGAGAGCTTCGCGCAGCGTTCCAGCAGGCGCGAGTGGAGGTAGAAGACGTCGCCCGGGTACGCCTCGCGGCCCGGTGGCCGGCGCAGCAGGAGGGACATCGCCCGGTACGCCTCCGCCTGTTTAGTGAGGTCGTCGAAGACGATCAGGACGTGCTTCCCCTCGTACATCCAGTGCTGCCCGATGGCGGAACCGGAGTACGGCGCGATGTACTTGAAGCCGGCCGGGTCGGAGGCCGGCGCGTGGACAATGGTGGTGTACTCCAGTGCCCCGGCCTTCGCCAGCGCGCCGCGGACCTCCGCCACCGTCGAACCCTTCTGGCCGATGGCGACGTAGATGCAGCGGACCTGCTGCTTCGGGTCGCCCGATTCCCAGGCGGTCTTCTGGTTGATGATCGTGTCGACGACGATGGCCGTCTTGCCCGTCTTGCGGTCGCCGATGATGAGTTGGCGCTGGCCGCGGCCGATCGGGATCATGGCGTCGATGGCCTTGATACCCGTCTGGAGCGGCTCCTTGACCGACTGGCGGTCCATGACGCCCGCGGCTTGCAACTCAAGGTCGCGCCGCCCGGCGATGCCGGTGATCGGTCCCAGGCCGTCGATCGGGTTGCCCATGGCGTCGACCACCCGTCCCAGGTAGCCGTCACCGACCGGAACCGACAGGATCTCTTTCGTCCGGCGGACCTCGGAACCTTCGTCGATCCCGTCGGAGGACCCGAGTACCACGACGCCGATCTCGCGTTCGTCCAGGTTGATCGCGATGCCACGGACCCCGTTCGCGAACTCGAGCAACTCGTTGGCCATCGCCGACGGCAGACCCACGACGTGGGCGATGCCGTCACCGGACTCGGCCACGTACCCGACCTCCTCACTGGCGGCGCCGGGCGCGGTGAACTGCCGGACGTAGGTGTCCAGCGCGCGGCGGATGTCCTCCGCCTTGATGGTTTGCTCAGCCATAGTCTCCTCTTCTCCCCTACGCGAACTCTCGACGCGCGGTCTCCAGGCGGGCGGCCAGCGTGGAATCGATGACCTCCGCCCCGCATTCGATGCGCACCCCGCCGAGCACGGCGGGATCCACGATCTCCTCTAGTATCACTGTCGTACCCAGGCGGGTAGTAAGCACCTCGCCCAGGCGGGCGGCCTGTCCGGCCGTCAGCGGCATGGCGACCGTCGCGGTCGCGAGCCGCCCGCCGGCCGTCTTCGCACCCAGTTCGACGAAGGCCCGGACGCGCTGGTCGATCGTGCCCCGCCGCGACGACACGGTGGCGACGATCACCTGGACCGCCGGTGGGGTGAGCGTGGCCGACACCATGTCCCGGACCAGGCCCTGGCGGGCTTCCACGGGGTGGCGGCGGTCGGTGATCGCGGCGCGGGCTTCGTGGTCGCGGGCGACCAACTGCCCGAACTCGAAGACCTCGTGGATCGCCTGCCGGAGTACGCCGGCTGCCACGGCCCAGTCCCAGGCGGCCTGAACGGCAAGCTCTTCGGCCCAGGCCAGAAAGGCCCGGTGGGACTCCCACGCCGCGGCGAGCCCCGGCGTGAGGGCGCCAAGAGTGTCGGGTCCCACGTCGGTGAAGACCGCCCGGACCAGCGCATCTTTGCTCGCAAGAGCAGTTGCCGGGTCCGTCAGCGCGCGGGCGAGCGCCGGATAGTCCTGGAGGGTGCGCAGCACCAACTCCAGGTCTTCGGCGACCCGGCGAGTCGTGGCCCATTGTTCCGTCATCGCGCCGGCACATCCTCAAGCGTGGCAATGAAGCCGTCGACGGTCCGCGCCACCCGCGCGTCATCGTCCAGGGACTCGCCCAGGATCTTGCCCGCGAGCACGGTCGCCATCGTCCCGACATCCTTGCGCAACGCCTCGACGGCGTGTGACCGTTCGGCGTCGACCTGCGCCCGCGCGGTCGTGACGATTCGCGAGGCTTCCTGCTCGGCCTCGGTCCGCATCTCCGCCTGGATCTGCGCCCCCGTCGCCTTCGCGGCTTCGCGGATCTGCGCGGCCTCGTCATCGGCGCCGGCCATCTTCTGTTTGTAGGCGGCGAGGGCCGCTTGCGCCTCGGCCTGGGCCTGCTCGGCCTTCTCCATCCCGCCACTGATGGCGGCCGTACGGTCGGCGTACATCGTCTCGAACCGCGGTACGACGACCTTGCGCACCACCAGGTAGATGATGACGAACAAGATGATGCCGACGACAAACTCCGAGATGTGCTCGGGGAGCAGCGGGCCGAGGGGGCCTTCGAGGGGGGTCATGGTCACTTGATGGCGAACGCCAGGGCCACGCCGAACAGAGCCAGAGCCTCGACGACCGCGAAGCCCACCCACGCGGTCGACATCATGGCGCCACGGGCCTCGGGCTGGCGGGCCGTGCCGTTGATGACGGAGGCGAAGATCCAGGCCACGCCGATGGCGGGGCCGAGGGTCGCGAGGGCGTAGCCGATGACGTTGATCGATCCGACGATCTCGAACAGGGTCATGTTGTTCCTTTCGGTCAGTGTTCCTCTGACAAGGCAGAGGACACGTATTGGGCAGTGAGGACGGTAAAGATGTACGCCTGGAGGAAGGCGACCAACAACTCCAGCGCGAAGATGGCAAAACTGATGAGGACCGACAAACCGCCGGCGAGGTTGTAGACGAGGTTGTGCTTGGTGTAGGTGAGGAGCCACGTACCGCCAGCGACGAAGATCATGATGAGCAGGTGGCCGGAGAACAGGTTGGCGAAGAGACGCAACGCCAGCGTGATGGGCCGGGTGATGAAGTTGGAGAGGAACTCCAGCGGGATGATCAGGATGTACAACGGCCAGGGCACACCAGGCGGCATCGTCATCTTTTTGAGGTACTTCCCGAAGCCGTACTTCTTGATGCCGACGGCGTTGTACAGCACCCAGCTAAGGATCGCCAGCGCCCAGGCAAACCCGACCTTCGAGAAGGTGGGGAACATGAACAGGAAGAACTCGCCGAAGAAGTTGTTGACGACGATGAACGTGAACAGGGCGACGAGCCACGGCACGTACTTCTGGTAGTTCGTCCCGATCACGTCGCGGGCGACGCCGTTGCGCAGCATGTTGTAGAGGAACTCCCCCACGTACTGCCGCTTCGAGGGGACGACCTTCAGGCGGCGGGAGACGATGAGCCAGAACAGGAGAACGACCGCGGCCGCGATGACGGCCTGGCAGATGTGGTTCGTGAACCAGATGTCGGTCCAGGCGGGTTGGAAGGTGGCACAGCTAGCGGGTGCCTCGCCGCTCGCCGGATGACAGGCCGTCCAGCCGGCCGACGGAAAGAGCGGCGTCGACTCGAAGACGCTCACGCCAAAGGTGGGTACCTCTCCTTCGAGAAGCGCGAGCCCGACGGACCCTGGCGCCATCGGCTCTCTCCTTTCACCAGTTCATTTCGGCAACTCCGCCCCCCGTTGACGCACCAGCCTACGCGAACGGAAACCGGTTGACTGCCATACTATAGGGGAAGCCAACCGACTGCGCAATTGCCGCGCCCGCGTGTGAGAATTCGTGCAAAAAGCGTATCTTTTATTCCGAAGTTTCGTCGGGCGGCTCGTCGAACACGGGGATCCGCAGGTGCGGGTAGCGCAGGACGACGCCGAGGCCGTACGCCAGGCCCGCCACGATCACACCCCCGCCCGCCCAGGCGAGGGGGAGCGCCGTGCGGTGGCCCAGGACGGTGAAGAGTGTGATGACCCCCGCGATGCCCGCGGCGTAGGCCCCGAGGGCCGCCGCGAGCTGGGTCGCCGGCGTGAGTTTCGATGCGGCGCCGACCAACACCTGGCCGAGCACCATCGCGGCGAGCCCGCCCAGGGCCCCCAACGCCCAGGCCAACCCGGTCCGGGTTGACACCGCGAGCCAGACGACCGGTGTCGTGACCAGCGTGGCGGCCCCCGCGGCGGCCGCCCCGGCCGCTAACAGCTTGAGACTGACGGTAGCGGGCGAGTCGCTCAGGGCCGGGCGCACGTCGGCTCCGGATCGGGGACCGGTTCGGCCGCCGGTTGATGGGAGACGGAGGTCTTCCGGCCCGTGGCGATGACAAACACGAGTGTCGACACCACCACCGCGACGACGATACCGAGAGTGATCCACGACGGGAAGATTCCGAGCAGCATGGCGGAGTACGCCAGCAAGGCCGTCCAGGTGTACATCATGAGAACGGCACCCAGGTGGCTGTGCCCACGCTGGAGCAGGCGGTGGTGGAG
>JAIRVA010000320.1 GCA_031254155.1 Propionibacteriaceae bacterium | reverse complement strand
TACTAGGCGAAAGATTCGTTGGTCACCAACTCCTCCGCCGTCAGGGGCCGGCCCGCCGTGGTGATGGGTACCACCGCTGCCAACTCCTCCGCGGTCACCCTGAGGTCGCGGAACCGGCGGGCCGACACCAAGACGCGCCCCTCCAACGACCCGACGGCGTCGTTGTACGACCGTACCGACGTCTCCAGCGCCCGGCCCAACCGGTCGAAGTGGCTGCCCAGCTTGCCCAGCCGCTCGTACAACTCCCGGCCCAACTGCCACACCTCGCGGGCCGACTGGGTGAACTGGGCCTGGTCCCAGCCGTACGCCACCGCCCGCAGCAGCGTGATCAGGGTCGTCGGGGTGGCGAGCATGACGTTCTTCGTGGCGGCGTACTCGACGAGGTCGGGGGTCTCCGCGAGGGCCGTCATGAGCCACACCTCGGTGGGCAAGAACAGGACGACGAACTCGGGGGTTGCGGGATCGGCCTTCCAGTAGGTCTTGGCCGCGAGCAGGTCGACGTGGGTGCGGACCCGGCGCGCGAAGGTGGCGAGACCCCGCGCCCGCTCGTCGTCGGTGGCGGCGGCCTGGGCGTCGAGGTACCCCTCGAACGGCGCCTTCGCATCCACGTACACGAACCGCCCGCCCGCCAGGTTGACCTTCAGGTCGGGCCGGATCCCGCCGGTCTCGTTCGCCGCCGACTCCTGCGTGACGAAGTCGCAGTGGTCGACCATGCCGGCCAGTTCGACGACCCGTTTGAGCTGCAACTCACCCCACGCCCCGCGGACCGTTGGCTTCCGCAGCGCTGTGACAAGGGCAGACGTCTCCCGCCGCAGGATCTCACCCGTCGCCTGGACGTGGCGGACCTGGGTCACCATCTCCGCCGACAACCCGGCGCGCTCCTTCTCGATCCCGGTCAGCCGGGCCTCGAGCTTCTCCAGGCTGCCCCGTAGCGGCGTCAACACTTGTTCCGTGGCCGCCAGGCGTTGGGCGGCGGACTGTTCCACCGTCGCGGTCTGTCTCGTCAGGGCCTCGTCCGCGAGCGCGCGGAACGAGTTCGCCAGCGTCTCCCGGTCGCGCCGCAACCCCTCGGCCTCGCTGATGGCGAGATCCCGTTCACCCGCTGCCTTCGTGGTCGCCGCCTCCGCCCGGGCGAGCAGCGCCTGGTATTCGGCGGTGTCAGCCCGCGCATCGGCCACCTCGTACCGCGCCCGTTCGGTCTCCGTCTCGGCCCGCGCCAACTCGGCCCGGGCCGCTGCCGCCTCCGCCCGTGCGTCCGCCGCCTCGCCCGCCGCCCGCGCGACCCGCGCCTCGGCCGTCGCCGAATCCGCCCGGAGGCGCTCCGCCGCCGTACCCCGGCGGGTGGCCTGCAGGAGCGAACAGGCCACCCACCCGAGTACGATGCCCCCGAGGAGAGCCACCACAATCCAACCGATGTCATTCACGGGTGTCATTCTGACAGGGGGCTCGGACATTTTTTGGGCCGCCGAATGATCGCGGAGATGAAATCGTCCCTGGTGCAAGACCCGGGGTGGCTACGATGGGGCCGTGAACCTGAACACAGATATCGTGTCTTTGCTCGCCGCGGAGGGCTGCCACATCGTCGGTTTCGCGGATCTTTGCCCTCTGCCCCGGGAGGTCCGGCAGGACTTCCCGTATGGCATCGCGATTGGCCTGCCCCTGACCGGGGCGGCCATGGCGGCGAACAGCCAGGACTCGCCGGCGCTCTATTACGAGGAGTACGAGGGCCTCAACCGCGAGCTTGGCCGCCTGGCGACGTTGACGGCGTCGTACCTGGTGGACCGGGGGTACAAGGCTCTGGCCAAGACCAAGCCGACAATTGTGGAGACGCCGGACCACCGGACGCTCCTGCCCCACAAGACGGTCGCCACCCGGGCTGGTCTGGGCTGGATCGGCAAGTGCGCGGTCCTGGTCACCGCCGCCGCCGGGTCGGCGCTCCGCCTGATCGCGGTCCTCACCGATGCCCCGCTGGCGCCTGGTACGCCGGTCACCGCGTCGAGATGTCCGGCTCGTTGTACGTTGTGCATTGACGTCTGCCCTGGTCACGCCCCGAATGGCCGCCAATGGTCGGTCGGGGTACCCCGCGAGGAGTTTTTCGACGCCGAGGCCTGTCGTACCGCCGCCCGCGCCCGGGCCAAGGACCTCCTCGACATCGAGGAAACCTTCTGCGGTCTCTGTATCTCCGTCTGCCCCTTCACCAAGCGCGCCCTCGGCTACCGTTAACCCGCGCGTTTGTGGGATTGCGGTGTTGTTGAAGCCCAATTTCGCCGCGAAATCATACTAACGCGGAGTGGGTGGGGGCAGTCTACCGGTTGTTGAGGTAGGTGATGAGTTCGGAGCGTTTGTGGATGCCCAGTTTCTCGTAGATGTGCTGGACGTGGGTGTTGACGGTGTGGGGGGAGATGACGAGTTTCTCGGCCACGATGGCGGCCGTGTACCCCCGCCCGAGCAGGCCGACGATCTCCTTTTCGCGGTTTGACAAGCGGAACTGCTCGGCCACGTGGTCGATAACCGTCACCCGTTCGGAGTCGTCGCGCGGGTTACGGGCCAGGTCGTTGATGGCGTACTCCTGCCGGACGAGCGGGATCAGGACTGCGGCCAGGATGGCGACGAACAGGATCAGTGTCGGCTCGGTCCAGGTGTCGGGCAGGCCGGGCGTCCGTTCGTAGATGATCGCCGTACCGTTGCCCAGGCAAATCCCGAGCCGGATGGCACCGCCGCTCACGGCGAAGGCCGCGACCACCGGGGTGTAGCCGGCCAGCGTGGTCCGCGCCATGTACATGAGCAGCAGGATTTCGAACACCGACGACACCGCGAGCGCGAGCAGGAAGGCGACGTTTTCGGCTCCCAGAACGCACAGCAGGCACGCGAGCGCGCCCGCGAAGACGAGCCAGGGGTACAGCCGGAAGACCGTGGGGTGGGAGGGGACGAGGCGTTGTAACAGGGCGATCCCCAGGATCATGACGGCGCCGGTCACCGCCCCGAGCGTGAAACTGCGGCCCACCCCCCAGCGCAGATGGTCGAGCGGGACGATGGCCACGGTGAAGTAGCAGACGAAGGCCGCGACGAACGAGATCGTGGCCACAGTGGCAATGATGAAGATACCGTGGCGGGCGGCTTGCTTCGGCAGGATCGGCGGACAGTTGGCCCGGGGCTGCTGCCGCCAGCTCGCGTGCAGCAGCAGTCCGGAGGCGAGCGGCAGGAGGGCGACGAAGACCAGCGCGGAGACCCCGGGCAGGCAGGAGGCCAGGACCAGTCCGGCGACCAGCGTCGAGCCGTACGTGGGCCCGAGCCGCCGCATGGTGAACTGGGCGCGCTGGCAGGCGAGGCGGTCGCCCCACATCGCCCACAGCAACCCGGCGGTCACCCCGACGCCGGCGCTGGCACAGTACGCGACCACGGGGCCGACCGAGGCGCGGCAGCCGACGGCCAGGGCGGCGGTCGCCGCGGCCGCGGCCCCGGCGACGATCCAGATCGCCACGGGGGACCGGGGCAGGTGGCGCGTCCGCCCGAGGCCGAGCGCCAGGCCGAAAAGCGTGAGTACCGTGGCCGCGAGGGCGATCAGCCACCCGAAGGTGATGCGGTCGTCGAGCAGGTACATCGCGGGGAAGGTCCCCGGGACGAACCACAAACAATAGTGCCAGGCCAGCACGAGCGCGAGACCCAGGTACTTCCGGCGTGACCCGACGACGGCGCGGGTGAGGAGGCGGTCGCGCCCCGGCGCGGTCATCCGGGACTCCCCGGCCACCAGCTGGGTCTACGATGCATGGGCCACCTCGATTGGGACGAACACAACTGATCAAGCGCTGCCGCCGCGGCTGCGGGCGTCGGCGACTCCGGGTAACATGATATCAAGATTTCCAGTACAACCCCACTCCCCCCGTGGAATGAACTCGTTGTACCAACCCTACCGTGTACCCGGCTGGCCCTGGCGAAGTCAGTCTGAGTTCTTGGTGGGCAGGGAGCTGGCTTCGGCGAGGGTCAGCCCGCGGGTCTCGGGGGCCATGGCGACGGACATGACGAGCGCCACGATGAGCAGGCCGGCCCCGACGAGCATGGTCGGCCCGATGCCGTACGCGTCCAGGAACAGCGGCAGCCCGTACGTTGAAATGACGACGCCGACCCGGCTGATCGCGATGGCGACGCCGACCGCGGTCGCGCGGGCCTCGGTCGGGAACAGCTCGTTCGGGTACAACCACTGCAGGATCCCCGGCCCGCCCGAGAAGAAGGCGTAGAGGGCGAAGGCGACAATGATGATGAAGACCGGGGCGGCGGGGGCGATCCCCGGGATGAGCAGGCCGAGCGTCATGAAGCCGAGGCTGCCGATGAGCAGCGGGCGCCGCCCGAGCGAGTTCAGCCAGAACATGGCCGGGACCGTCCCGATCAGGAAGAACAGGCTGACGACGGTTTCGCCGAGGATGGCGAGGCGGCCGGCCCCCAGGCCGAAGGACTCCATGATGCGCGGGCCGAAGGTGTACATGGCGTACATCGGGACGACCTGGCAGAGGATCAGGAGGCCGACGTAGATGATCCGGGCAAAGTATCCCTGCTTGAACAGGTGGTAGAAGCCCAGCTTGGCCGGGACTTCCTCACTGAGTTCGCTGGCCCGCCCGTAGACCTTGAGCAGGACGTCGCGGGCTTTGGCGGTACGACCGCGCTGGGCGAGCCAGCGCGGCGACTCGGGGATGTCGTGGCGGCCGACCAGGACCACCACGGCGGGGATGACCGAGCTGGCGAGCATCCACCGCCAGCCGCCGGGAACGGTGTAGAGGAGGTACCCGACGAACGCGGCGGCCGTCGCCCCGAGGTACCACGCGCCCGACACGATCCCCATCGCGATCGCCCGCTGCTTCTTCGGGACGAACTCCGCGATGAGCGAGGTGGCGATGGGGTAGTCGGCCCCGATGAGGAAGCCGAGCAGGAAGCGCAGGGCGATGAGCTGCCAGGCCATCCCCACGAACGCACAGGCGAGGGACACGACGGCGATGGCGCTGACGTCAAGGATGAACATCAGGCGGCGCCCGAAGCTGTCCGTCAGGCGTCCGCCCGTCAGGGAGCCGAAGAAGATGCCCGCGAGCGAGGCGGCGCCGACGAAGGCCGTCTCGCCGGCGGTCAGGCCGAGAGTGGTGGTGAGCCCCGCCAGGGCCACGCCGATGACCGACAACACGTAGCCGTCCAGGAAAGAGCCGCCGGAGGAGAAGATGATGATCTTCCTCAGGAAGTGGTTCATGGGGGCATCGTCGATGACGTGGCCCGACGGGGTACTCATCGCATCACGCCCACTCGATGATGCCCCAGTTGAGGTGGGGCTTGGCGTCGGGGTCGTTCGCGTCGACCAGCATGAACCGGACCTCGCCGTCGCCGACCTGCCACAGCTTGGTCGCGAGGGTCGAGCCGGGATGGACCGGCGAAGTGATCCGGGTCTTGAAGCGCTTCAACCGCTCGGGTTCGCCCGGGATGTACGTCGAGATGAAGTGGCGCATGACCACCCCGGCGTAGCTGATGGCGTGCAGGATCGGGCGCGGTTCGCCGTTGGCCGCCGCGTACTCCCAGTCGATGTGCTGCGGGTGGTAGTCGCCCGACAAGCGGTAGATGAGGGCCTGGTTGTAGGGGATGGTCTCGACGACCGTGTGGTCGGGCGCCCGGTCGGGCATCTCGACGATGTCCTTCGGCGGCTTCGGGCCGCCCCAGCCGCCGTCGTAGATCAGGCAGTCCCAGCTCTCGTTGGTGAAGAGCAGGTTGCCGTCGCCGTCGAACGTGTCGCCGATGTGCTGGGCGAGCAGGCCCTTGCCCTCGCCGCGGTCAAAGAGACCCTCCAGCCGGACCTTGGTCTCCGTGTGGTCGGTCATCTTCGTGATCGGGGCGTGGAAGCGGATGTCGAAGCCCCAGTGCAGGGAACCCGCGTAGTTGTAGCCGTAGTCGATGGTCCGGGTGACCTCGCTCATGACGATGAACATGGCGCCGAACATGGGCAGGACCTTGAGTTCGGGCGCGCGCTCGTCGTGCTCGTTGAGGTAGATCAGGTCCTCCTTGCCGTCAATGCCCGCCCCGCAGCCCAGGGCGAACAGCTCCAGGTCGCGGAAGGTGTAGTCACGGACGAACGGGCCGAAAGTCTGCCCGACCATAGTGGTGTTGATTGTCATTGTGATCCTTTCTGTGGGTTGAGATAGCGGTCGGCTAGTTGGCGTTTGGCGATCTTCTGGCTCGCCGTACGGGGGAAGGTAGCGACGATCTCGATGACCTGGGGGCGCTTGCAGTCCGAGAGGTTGGCTGCGCAGTACGCCCCGATCTCCGTCGCCGTCAGCTGGGCCCCGGCCTGGAGCTGGACGAAGGCCACGATGGCCTGGTCGCGGATCGGGTCGGGGACGCCGATGACAGCGGCATCAGCGATCAGGGGGTGGGCGGTCAGAACCGTCTCGATTTCGGTGGCCGAGATGGTCTCGGCGGCCCGTTTGATAACGTCACGGGCGCGATCCACGAAGTAGAACCACCCGGTTTCGTCATAATACCCGAAGTCAGAGGTACAAAGCCAGCCATCCGCGGTG
>JAIRVA010000285.1 GCA_031254155.1 Propionibacteriaceae bacterium | reverse complement strand
TCGCCGTGCCCTTGACCACGGTACCGGGAACGAGCCGGGTCGTCGGATCGCACGAGAACCGGCCGTCGGCGTCAGCCACCATCGGCCCGCAACCGGGGATCGGCTGGCCGTTCCCGTCCGTGACGACCACCGTCGCACCGGGTTCAGCCGACCCGCTGACCTCCGAACCGTTCGTCCGGTCGAACACCGGGGCGCCGGGCGGGGTCTGGTCGATCTTGATGTTGACCTCGTTCGACGGGCCGGAGGTGTTACCCGCCGGATCGGTCTGCGTGGCCACCAGCGTGTGATCACCGTCAGCGAGCTTCGTCGTGGTGCACTTCCAGTTGCCCTGGGCATCCACCACCGCCGTGCACACCGAGACCGGGTTCGCCGGATCGGTCTTGTCCCAGACCGTCACCGTCGCACCCGCCTCGCCCGTACCGGTCACCTCGACGTTCGGCTTATTGGTCGCCGTACCGTCCTTCGGTGTTGTGATCACCGGCGGCTCCGGCGCCGTGACATCGAGGAACGTGACTTTCTCTGGCGAGTTATCCACTTCGCTGCCATCCGGCAACTTGGCGGTGACCTGAACAACCTTCGCTTCGCTATCGGTGAACTTGAGGAACGCATTACCACTGCTATCGGTCGTCAGTTGCGACGAGTTCACGAGGGTGGTCGACGAGTCGGTTGTGATCGTCACGGTGACGTTAGGAACCGGGTGCAACATATCGTCACACACGTTGACCGTGGCCGTGGCGTACTCGCCCACAGGCAACTCGTTCTTGTTCACCGAGAGACTGCTGCAAGGAGCCAGCACTCGCGGCAGGAATGTCACGTCCGTCGGCGAGTTCACGATGTCCGTCGCCACGCCGGCGACATCAATCCGGGCCGAGACCTGGACGATTTCCTCCGTGTTCGTCGCATCGGTCAGGGTGGCCGCGGCGCGCCCGTTCGCATCCGTCGTCCCGGTCACGGCTGCCACCGGGGTGGCCTCCGAGTCCCCGAAGGTCGCGTTACCAGTGACATCGAACGCCACCGTCACACCCGCTACCGGGTTGTCGAACTTGTCGGCAATCGTCGCGGTCACTGCCACATCGTCGTACGCGAGTTGCTGCTTTGGCTCAACCGTCAGGTACGAGTGCTTCGGATCCGCCGGGCCCGCGACGAAGGTCAGTGTGACCTGGCCGGCGACCGGGTTCGCCTCTCCGGCGGTGTACGCATTGACGCTGTTGTACGCCACCGGGATCTTCCCGTCGATCGTCACCGCCGCCAGGTGCTCGCCGGCCTTGGTCGACGTGTACTGGATCGTCGACTCGCCCTGGGCGTCCGTCCCGGGGATGCCCTGCTGGATCGTGAGCTTGGCATCCGCCGTGGTCGAGATGACCAGGGCGCTCGGCACGGGGTTGCCGTACTGGTCGTACGCGTACACCGTCGCAACATCGTACGCGTCACCGTTGGCAACCGCCTTGTCCTCCGTCACGATCACCCGGGTGTAGAACTCGGGCTTCGTCTCCGGATCCGGCGTGCAGCCGGACGGCACGGTGCAGACCTCGTCGGGCGTCCAGACCACGGACTCGGCGTAACGGTTGTTGGTGCTCTTGAGCGCCAGGCCGTTCGTGTCCGCCGTGACCGAGTACGTCCCCGCCTTGGTCGAGTACACCGGCACCGTGCAGGTACCGCTCGTATCCGTCACGCAGCTCGGGCCGTCCGGGAACACCGGCCCGCCCGGGTTGACCGTGAAGGTCGCCACCGAACCCGCCGCCGGCCGGTTGAGGTCGTCGACGAGGCTCGCGCGCAGCGTGTACGAGTTGGCCGCACCCCGGCCAACCACCAGCGGTCCGGCCGGCGTGACCGACCACGTACCACCGGCGGCCGGGCCACCGAAGGCCGGGTGGATCACCGTCGGAACCGCCGTGACATCATTCACCTTGACCGTGGCATCGTAGACGCCGCCCTTGGTCGACGTGTAAGCGACCGTCGTCTGGCCGTTCTTGTTCGTCGGAGCGATGGCTAGCGTCGTCAACTCGGCGCTCTGGTCGGTTGACGTGACCGCCGCACCTGGTACCGGGTTGTCGAACTTGTCGTACGCGGTCACTCGGTAGACATCCTGGTCCACGCCGTCCGGCCGGGCGCCGTTCTTGACGACCTCAACCGTCGCGTGGTCCACCGGTCCGACCTTGTAGACCGCGGTGTCCTCCGCTTCCAACGTGCCCGTGCGGCCCTTGACCGTGTAGGTACCTGGAGTCTCGGAGTACAGCGTCACCGTGCACACACCATCGACGTTCGTCGTGCAACTCGCACCGACCGTCGCGCCCGCCACCGGCGGGAACGTGATGACGGCACCCTTGACGAACTTGCCGTCGACGTCCTTCGCCGTCGCCGTGACCGTGTACGTGTCACCCACCGGCAGCGGACCATCGGGGCTGATCGTGATCTTCAGGTCGGCGACCGGGACGTCGACGAACGACAGTTGCGCCGGCGAGGTCGGCGGGGTCTTCCCGCCCACCGTGACCGGAACCAGGTACGTCGTCGCATCCAGCGAGGTGTACCCGATCGTCGCCGTACCGTCCGTACCGGTCTGCGGGCTCGCCGTAGCCGTCGCGAGCGTGAGCCCGCCCAGGGCGGTGGCGACCACCTGGGCGTTCGCCACGGCGTTGCCGTAGTAGTCGTACGCGTAGACGTTGATGACATCCGGCGCCGACCCATTGGCCACCGCGCCGTTCGGATCAACCGTCACGCGCGTCACGTGGGTCTTGTCGAGCGGGGCGCACTCGGGCGCCGTCGTCGCCGGATTATCCACGCAGACCTCACCGGCGGTGAACTTGACCGTCTTCGGGCTGCCATTGATACCCGTCGCCACACCGGCCTGCGGGATCGTCGCGCTGATCGTGTAGTCGCCGACCAGTTGGGCCGTCAACGTCACCGAGCAGGTCCCGTCACTGATCGTCGTACACGTCGCCTTGGAGAGCGTCCAGCCGTCCGTGACATCGGTCGTCACACCGAAGGAGACCACCGCGCCCGCCACCAACTCCTTGGTCGCGGTTCGGATGGTCGCCGTCGCGGTGTACGTGTTGCCCACCACGATCGGGCTCGCCGGCGTCACCACCAGGTCGGAGTCCTTGGCCGACACGTCCGGCTGCGAGAACCGGATCTCGCTGAGCACGCCGCCGGTCACATCCTTGCCGGCGGCGGTCGGCCGCAGGCCGTCGATCGTGCCCAGGCCCGTGTACCTCCCGGACCGGGTCGCGGTCCAGTAGACCATCGCCGTGCCGTCGGTACCCGTGGTCGCCGTGGCCGTCGCCGGCGTCAGCAGGCCCGCGAGAGCACCAGTTGACTGGTCGACGACCTGGACCGCGGCCCCCGGCACCACGTTGCCGTAGTGGTCGTACGCCGACGCCTCAGCCGAGTCCTTTGTCTTGCCGTCGGCCGGCTGGTCGTTTGTCACCATGTCGAAACGGGTCAAGTGGTTCGGATCGACCGGCTCGCAGTTGGAGACGCAGACCGCACCGTGGGTGAAGGTCACCACCGGATGATCGTCCAGCGTCGTCCCCGCGACAACCGCCTCAACGGTGTAATCACCGACGAGCTTGGCCGTCATCTCGCACTTGTACGTCCCACTCGCCGCGTCGAGCACGCAGGCCTTGACCTCCGCCGCGTTCGCGCCGGACTCCCCGGTCACGTCAATGTCCGCCGGAGCGATCCAGGTGACCGGGTTACCGTACTTGTCCTGCAATGCGACCGTCACGGTGACCGGACTGCCCACGACCTGGGTCGGCGGGTTGACCGTCACCTTGGACTTCGACTTATCCGGTACGTCGGACTTGAACGGGATCGGCTTGTTGACGCCCACCTGGGCGCCGTTCAGCTTGGCCAAGGCCTCGGGGGTGGCGGAGGCCACCGTCGAGGTGAACGTCGCGTAGTACGTTCCGTTGGCCAAGCCATCGGGGGCCCGGGTGACGGTGACATCGCCGCTCGTCGAACCGAACTCCACCGACGTCACGTCGCACTGCTTATCTTCCGTGCTCAGCGCGACCAGCGTACCGGTGTAACCCGGCCCGGTCGGCTCGCCGACGGTCACCCAGTTCGTCATCGCCGGATCCTTGGGATCGACCAC
>JAIRVA010000282.1 GCA_031254155.1 Propionibacteriaceae bacterium | reverse complement strand
GTTGGGCCGAGCTGGCCTCTTTCTTGAGCTTCTGAATGTTCTGCAAGACGGTGGACGCCTTGAGAGCTTCCTTGCCGCGGATGCGGTTCTTCTCGCTGGCTGTTAACACAACCTTGTCGTCGGTCTTTTCCACAATATTCTCCGTGTTCTACTAGATGGCCAACTTACTATAGCAGTGAGTCAACCGTTAGGACATAGCATATATCCAACACTTCCTGTTACCAAGCGTAGACTAGAATTTCATCAAGAGGAACTTCTGTCATGATATGTCGCGAATGGTTGTTGCCCGAGAGTCCTGAGACGTCATCAGGCCCTTGGGCGCCCGCGCATTCGCTAACAAAGCCTGTGTATCATGCAACCCAGAGGGGGATGCCCAGGTGGGTCGGATGGATACTCATCGCTTTGCCAAGTTTATCCATATTAGGTACGTGGCTACTGGGAAGATTCCCTCTGTTTCAGTTTGTTGCCATATTTCTCTTCGGAATTTCGTTCTGGGACTGGCAGCGATATTTTGACCGCTCGCGCACGATGCTGGCCATGATTGGCTTGTCAGCCGGGATGATCGTTGGCGGTACGGTGGCCTCGCTTGTGTCGCACCCACCGCTCGAGGCCTTTCAGTTGCAGAGTATTGCCGTTATTTCGTGGATCGCTCTGACAATCGCCCTCGTTCAGCTCTACCGCAACGGCCAGACGGTTCTGACGCTCGTACGGGGGTGGCTCTACGCCATCGCCATCCTCGCCGGAATCACCGTCTACCAGCGCGTGACCCGCGACCTGCCCGCGCTCAACGGACCGTTCCCGTCGCCGGGCTATCTAGCCGGAGCAATGATAGCTGGAATTTTTCTCATGCCCATCGGATTTGCGCTAGAAAAAGATCACCGGTTGCGCTGGGCCTACCCCGTGATCGCGGGTGTCGCGACCTGGGTCGTCTGGACAACGCACCGCAGCGTCGGCTTTTCGATCTGTCTCGCCGTGCTCGTCCTGTGGGTCGCGACGTACCGCTGGCGCGTCGCCGCTCTGCTCGTCGCCGTCGGGGCGGCCGTCGTCATCGTCCGCTGGTCGGCGATCCCGTTCCGCTGGGCGGAGGTGGGCATGGAGCCGCCGCTGCCGCCCTCGCAGCACGGGCAGTTGATCGAGACGGCGTGGGGACTTCTGCAGAACTCGTACTTTCTCGGCACCGGGCCGGGCGGTCTGCTGGCCCGGTGGCCGTACGGCGCCGAGTACGGTGGCCCGTACTTCGCGCTCATCGAGTTGGCGGCCCAGTACGGTTTTGCCATCGCGGTCCAGATCACGCTCGCGCTCATCGGCGTGCTGGTGTGGGGTGTTGCCCGGCTGTGGCAGACCCGGCGGACCCCCTTGTGGGACGCGAGCCGGGCCCCCGCCTTCTGGGTGGCGGTGGGAGTCGTCCTGCTGCCCGCCAGCACATCGTTGCAGGCGAGCTGGCTGGACTTTCCCCTGTCGGCCCTGGCCGTGGCGACGATGGCCCTGCTGGCCCGGCACATCGAGTCGCCCCAGGGCCGTCCCCTCCTGTGGTCAGCCCGACCAGGCGCCGGTGAAGAAGCGGGTCGCCCACCACAGCATGGCGACGCCCTCGAAGCCCAGGAAGGTGACGACCGCGACGCGCCGGATGTCGTGTCGCCCACCGCCCTGCCCGACGGTACTCACCCAACCGATGGTAGTGAAGAGGGGGAACCACACGACCACGCCACGCGCGAGCGAGATGATCCAGATCTGGCACGTGAGCGCGAGGACGTGGGCGCCGACGAAGGCGCCCTCCGGGATCTTCCGTATCGCGAATGACCAGATGGTGACGGCGAGACCGAGGGCGAGGGCGACCAGCTCCCACCGGAAGAGGACGGAGTTGCTGTCACCCGGGGTGCCGATCCCGGCCGCGCGGGCGGTCATGGCGAAGGCGTGCCACGGCCAGTCGAAGGTCCGGGCCCAGCCCGCCCGCTGGGCATCGAACCACGCCCACCACGAACCGAACCGGACACGGAGAAACCCGGCGTAGGCGATGAGGACGGCGACCGGGAGGCCGAGCCAGGCCACCCGGACCAGCCGCCGGGTGACCCGCCCCGCCGTGAGAAGCGCCAACAACCCCAGGGCACCGATGAGGAACAGTCCGGAGACCCGGGTGAGCGCCGCGGCGGCCGCGAGGCCGGCTGCTAGCGCCCAGCGGTTCTGTTTCGCGTACCACCACGCCCAGAAGGCGAAGGCGCAGAACACGGCCTCGGTGTAGGGGACGATGGTGAAGACGGCCATCGGGGCGAGGGACCAACTGAGTACGGCGACCAGGCCGCGCGTCGAGCCGCCGGCCAGGCGGTACAGTGCCCAGGCAGCCAGGCCAGAGGCGACGAGGGCGACACCCACGCCCGTGACCAGTGGCGGGAGGCCGAGGAGGCGGCAGGCCGCCAGGATGAGCGGCAGGCCCGGGAAGAAGGCGGCCTGGGTGAGCGTGGTGTACCCCGTCTCCGCGACCGTGACGTAGTGGACCACGTCCCAGCGGGTGAGGGTCTCCTTCAGCGACCAGTTGTGCTGCCAGGCGACGACGAGCGCGGTGATGATGAGGGCGAGACGTGAGGCGAGCCAGCCCTGGACGGCCAGGCGGGGGGCCTGGGGGGCCCAGCGGCTGGTTTCGGTGGTCATGCGACGGCGACAGCGGGTGGGGGGGCCTCGACGGGTGGTGGGGCCTCGGCCGGGACCCGCCGCCGGATGACCCAGGCCACCCGTCCCATGAGCCACAGTGTCGCGCCGACGCGGAGGAAGATCGAGACGATGTACCAGAAGGGTCCCCGTCCCGGGCCGGGTTCGAGGTCGCGGCCGCCGAGGTACCACCAGATGAACAGGTAGTACGTCAGCTCAGCGACGGTGAAAACCACGTAGTCGAGCCGCTTCGGCCGGGCGAGGACCACCAGCGGCAGCGTCCACAGGACGTACTGCGGGGAGTAGACGAGGTTCCCGGCCACCATGATGGCGACCGCCAGGAAGGCGATCTCCACCGGTTTGGGCGGTACCGGGGCGAGGAAGATCAGCGCGGCGAGGCCGACGTACCCGAGGATCATGAAGGCCCGCGACCAGAAGATCGGGTTGGTAGTCCCGACCCCGGCCAGTTGGAGGCCGTACCAGAAGGAGCCCAGATCGGCGCCGCGGTCCGAGTTGAAGGTGTAAAAGAGCTTCCAGCCGTCGAAATGGGTGATCATGATGGGCAGGTTGACGACGAGCCAGGTGGCGGCCGCCGCTCCCGCCATCGTGGCCCAGCGGCGCAGCGGGGTGAAGTTGAGTGTGCCGGGTGTCATCCCCTTCCGCAGGATGTCGGGGCGCAGGGCGACGACGACGAGCGCGCCGACGATGACGAGCGGGTAGAACTTCGCGGCGATGGCGAGGCCCCACCACACCCCGGCCAGCGGGTGTTTCTTCTCCGTCCACGCCACGAGCCCGGCCATGGTCAGGGCGACGGCGAACAGGTCCCAGTTGATGAGCCCGGTCGCCCAGATCGTCGGCGAAATGGCGACCGCGATGGCGAGCCCGGAACGGCCCCTGGCGAGCCGGAGCACCGAGGCCACGATCCAGAGGAGGCAGCCAAACAACAGGACGGCGTTGACGGCGAAATAGATGTAGCCGTTGGTGAACAGCTGGGCACCATCGACCCCCGGTTTCGTCACCGCGCCGAAGAGCGACGAGAGCCAGTTGGCGAAGGTCACGAAATAGCCGGTGAGGACGGGATACTCCCACTGCACGTTCGCGTACGGCAGGCCACCGGTCGCCTGGGTGAGGCCGTCGCCCCGGTAGTAGAGGGCCGTGAGATCGGTGTAACACATCCACACGAAGGCCTTGCCCGAGTCGGCCCGGCACGGGACCTGCCGGACCATGCAGATGACCCAGGAGAGAGTGGCCAGGAGGTACGGCCACGCCTTGGCGAAGCGGCCCCGGTGGGCGCCGAGCGGACCCCCGAGGCGGCGGGTGACGCCCCACGCCACGGTCGCCCGGAGGGTGGCGGGAGTCGTCGGCGCCGTTTCAGCCATAAATATCCTCCACGGTGGCGATCCGCCGCGGGGGTTTGCGCGCCGTACCGTCGCCCAGGACGTACGACTCGACAACGTGGTTCCACCCGCACTCGGTACAAACCTCGACGACGTAGACGGTGAACTCGCCAAACTCGTTCTCCATCTCGGTGAGCTCGGCCTCGGACTTGATGCGGCCCGAGTACTGGCCGAGTTGGTCACCGAAGGTGTAATTGAGGGTCAGCAGGCGCCCACAATCGGCGACCGGGCAGCGGCGCTCCGTCAGCGTACCGTGGTGGAGGGCGGCCCGGATCAACAGAGGATCGGCGTCGAGGGCGTCGTGACTCACCATGGTACGCAACGCACCCTGGAGTTCGGTCAGCGTCCGGCGACGCTGCAGACCGTAGTCAACGCTCTTCCTCTTCGACCACATGGCCAAACGCTTACTTCCACAAAGTCATCAGGAAGAAGGAGAGCGCGATCAGCGCCATGCCGATGAGGATGTTCCACTGGCCCAGAACGATCATGAAGGGGATGCTGCTCGCGGCCACGTTGGCCACGACGATCCACGCCACCCCGATGAGCAGAACGGCGACAAACAGCGGGGGTACCCACTTCCGCTCGCCCGGACGGCCCTTGCGTTCCCGGTCGGCCTGGATCTCGGCGACTTGTTCAAGCCGGCGCTGCTTCTTCTTCTGAGCTGCCTCCGGACGCACTCGTGACTCGGGCACCCGCCCACCGCCTTTCTAGTTCCTGCGTACGTACCAACGTACCAAGGATACGCGTTCGAGACCGTTTTGTCCGGTTAGGTGATTACGTCGGCTGGCCCGACGGGGTCGTCGGCGGGGGCTGTATCGGGGTCGTGGTCTCGTCCGGGGGTGACGGTGTGGCGATCGCCAACGTGATGGGGGTATCCCGGGGCAGCTTGGTACCACCAGCCGGCGTCTGCTCGACCACCGTTCCGGGGGTCGCATTGTCGTTTTCGTTTAGCACCTTGGTGACGTTGAGGAAGCCCGCCTCCGTGAGAATCTGGATCGCCACGGTTTCGTCCTTGAGGCCCACGTTGGGCAGCACCGACTCACCGGTCGCGATGGTGAGCGTGATCGCCGTGTCGGCCGTGACCGCCGTGTCGGCCACGGGTTGGGTCTTGGTGACCTCCCCTGCCTTCGCGCTGGTCGGTTCCTCGGTCGCTTCCGTGCTCGTGATGTTCGTGAACCCGGCGGCGCGCAGCTTGGCCTCCGCCTCAGTCTGGCTGAGGCCGACGACGTTGGGTACCGTGAGCTTGTTGGGACCCTGGTTGACCAGCAGTGTCACCGTCGAACCGGGGTCGACCGAGTCGCCGGGTCCCGGATTCTGCGAGGTGACGGTACCCACGGTGGTGTCGTCGGCACCTTGGGTGTACTCGACCTTGGCCTTGAGGCCGTCGTAGTCGAGGCGGGCGACCGCGTTGTCCTCTTTCATGCCGAGGACGCTCGGTACCTTGACCAAGGTGGCCGCCGGGGTGGTGTTGGTGGGCGTCGGCTCGGGCGGGGTGTTACCCCGGTTGACGGCCCAGACGACGATGACGGCGATCAGGGCGAGCACGGCCACGATGGAGACGATGATGGCGACCGTCCGGCCCAGGTGGTTCGGCTCTTCTTCCTCCTCCGGCGCGGGGGGCAAGCCGCGGGCAGGCAGTTTGGTCGTCTGGGCGGCCATGGTCGCGGAGGGCAGGACCTGGGTCTTGTCGGCGGCGCCCATGACGGTCGTCGGTACGAGGTCCTCGACCGGCGGCGGGATCTGGGCCTGGACCTTCTGCCCGGCGAGCAGCCGGGCGATGTCCTCGTACATGTCGTGGGCCGTCTGGAAGCGGTCGGCCGGGTTCTTCGCGAGGGCCTTGAGGACGATCGCGTCCATCTGGGTCGTGACGAGCGGGTCGACCTGTGACGGCGGTACGGGGGTCGCGCGGACGTGCTGGTACGCCAGCGACACGGGTGAATCACCTTCGAAGGGGGGTTTGCCGGTCAGCAACTCGTACAGCAGGCAGCCGACCGCGTAGACGTCCGACCGCCGGTCGACGGTCTCACCGCGGATCTGTTCGGGGGAGAGGTACTGCGGCGTGCCGATCACGCTCGCCGTCTGGGTCATGGAGGCGGCGGTGTCCGAGACCGCCCGGGCGATGCCGAAGTCCATGACCTTGACCTGGCCGCCCGAGGTCAGCATGACGTTGGCCGGCTTGATGTCGCGGTGGATGATGCCGTGGCGGTGCGAGTAGTCGAGGGCGTCGAGGACGTACTGGGTCAGCTCCAGGGCCTTGGCCGGCTGGATCTTGCGCCCGTCGTGCAGGATCTCGCGCAGCGTGTGGCCGACGACGAGTTCCATGACGATGTACGGGACCATCAGCCCGCTGGCCTCGTCGAGGGACTCCCCGGTGTCGAAGACCGACACGATGTTCGGGTGGTTGAGGCCGGCCGCGGCGTGGGCCTCGCGGCGGAAACGCTCCTGGAAGATGGGATCACCGGCGAGGTCGACCTTGAGCCGCTTGATCGCGACATCACGTTCCAGCCGCGTATCGCG
>JAIRVA010000245.1 GCA_031254155.1 Propionibacteriaceae bacterium | reverse complement strand
AACCCCCCCGGCGTACCGCTACGACATCCTGTGGGCGCGCTACCAGGAGGCGTACGAGCGGGGCATCGGCACCGGGCCGTCCTCGTACACCAACACGATGATGGTCGACCTCGGCGAGCGGCTGTATTTCTCCGCCGGCTCCGAGAAGAACATCAAACTCACCACACCCGACGATCTGGCGCTCTTCCGGGCCCAGGTGCGCTCCGACGCCCCCGCCCACGCGGCGCAGTTCTGAGGCGGGGCCATGGGGGCAGGCGGTACGGGCGACAGGGACGACGCGAGTGGCCTGGACGGCGTGTACGCCAGCCGGTCGTACCGGGACGACGTCGACCGCATCGCCGGGGGTGACCTCGGCTGGGACGAGCTGCGGGACTCGGTGTGCCTGCTCTCCGGGGCCTCCGGGTCGGTCGGCAGCTGCCTCGTCGACGTGCTCATGGCGCGCAACCGTGACCATGGCCTGGGCGCCACGATCCACGCCCTGGCCCGCGATCCCGTCCGGCTGCACGAGCGGTTCCGGCGGTACGCGGGCGACCCCCGGCTCGTCCTCACCGCCGGCGATGTGTGCACGTGCGCGGGTACGAGGACCGAGGGTTGCCAGCCCGACTACGTGATTCACGCCGCCAGCAACACCCACCCGGTGGCGTACGACGCCGACCCTATCGGGACGATCATGACCAACGTCGACGGTACGAACACCCTGCTCGCCCTGGCCGCCCAGGCCGGTGCCCGGCGGGCCCTCTTCCTCTCCAGCGTCGAGATCTACGGCCAGAGCCGGGGTGACGCGGCGCGGTTCAGCGAGACCGACTGCGGGTACATCAACTGCCACACCCTCCGCGCCGGCTACCCCGAGAGCAAACGGGTCGGCGAGGCGCTGTGCGAGGCGTACGCGCGGCTCACCGGGCTCGGCGTGGTCATCCCCCGCCTGCCCCGCGTATTCGGCCCGACCCTGCGGCCGGGCGACACCAAGGCGGCCTCGCAGTTCCTCTGGCGGGCCGCCCGGGGCGAGGATGTCGTTCTGAAGAGCGCCGGCGACCAGTGGTTCTCGTACTGCTACGTCGGGGACGCCGTCAGCGCGATTCTGACGTGCCTGACGTCGGGGGTGGCCGGCGAGGCCTACAACGTCGCTTTCCCCGGCGGCGAGATCCGGCTGCGCGACCTGGCCGCACTGGCCGCCGCGGCCGGGGGGACACGGGTGGTGGGCGACGTTCCCACCGCCGCCGAGCAGCGGGGCTTCTCCCCCGCCACCCGCGCGGTGATGGACGGCAGCAAACGGGCTGGGCTGGGCTGGACCCCGCAGTGGGACCTTCCCGAGGCCGTCCGCCGGACCGTCGTGAGCCTGCGGGAGGCCGGGGCGCAGCGGGGTCTTGTGGGATCACCCAGACTCGGATAACATGATTCCACAATGCTGGGAGCGATGACCGGGGCGAGGTGATATTGTGCCAAAGCATGATCAGGGAGGCTGGCGCCTGCCCGCGAACAACTGGACACGGTCCAGACTTCGACGCGGGAGGCGGCCGTGAACATCGCGGTCATCCTCGCCGGCCGGTGTGGCAAAGAGGCCGCCGCGGAACCCCCGCGACCGTTCGTACAGGTCGGTGACAAGCCTATACTCATCCACACCCTGGGCGCGTTCGAGGCCCACCCGAGCATCGACTCGATCGGCGTCGTCTGCCTGGAGGGCTGGCAGCCGCAACTGCGGGCGTACGCGCGCGCGTTCGGCATCACTAAGCTCGACTGGATCGTGACCGGCGGGGCGACGGTCCAGGAGTCGATTTACCGGGGGGTCAGGCGGCTGGAGGGGTGGTGCCGCGCGGACGACGTGGTCGTCATCCACGACGGCATCCGGCCCCTGGTGGAGCCGGCGGTCATCTCCAACGTACTCGCCACCTGCGCGCAGCACGGCAACGCCGTCGCGGCCCTGCCCTACACCGAGCAGATGTTCTGCGCCGATCCCGGTGACATCGGCTCGACAGTCACGTACATCCCGCGCGACTCCCTGCGGCGGGTCTCGACCCCGCAGGCCTACCGGTACGACATCCTGGCGGCGCGGTACCGCCAGGCGTTCGCGACGGGCCGCGGGCTCGGACCGGGGGCGTACGCCAACACTCTCATGGTCGAACTGGGCGAGCGGCTGCACTTCGCGGCCGGTTCGGACAAGAACATCCGCCTCACGACCGCCGCCGACCTGGAGTTGTTCCGCGCCCTGCTGGGCGTCCGGCCGGAGTACGACCTCCCCGAGCGGACCCGGCCCCGGGAACCGGTCCTGGCCTAATATCACGACATCATCTGAGGGGGGCTGATGGGGCGACAGAACCCGTGGCTTAGGGCACGGTCGTTAATAAATGGTGCAAGTGGCGGTTTCGGGGCGGGATGCCTGAGAAGGCGGAGTGCCCTAAGGCGTAGCAGCGCTACGCCGGAGCGGCCGACAACGAGGTCAGGCGCCCGATCACGGAAGCGACACGCGACAGCTATTCACGAACGTGTCCTTAGATGGTTGCACCGCCTGGTGTACCGGGCGACGTACGCCGTCGCGGCTCTGCGGCCGGTCCGGCCGGGCAGCGTCCTCCTGGTCACCAACCGGAGTCCCCGCCTCGTGGGCAACCTCAAGTACATCCGCGACTATCTGGCCGCCCACCCGTCGCCGGTGTCGTCGGTCACCGAGATCGTGCTGCCCGGCGGACGGGCCGGCCTTAGGCGGCGGTTCCGCGCGGAGCGGGCACTGGTGTGGCGGATGGCGACGACGCAGTACACCGTGGTGGACGACTTCCTCCCCGCGGTCTACCCCCTGCGGCTCCGGCGTGGTACCCGGCTCATCCAGGTCTGGCACGCGCTGGGCGCCTTGAAGCGCATGGGCTACAGCCGGGGCGGCCGGGGCGGCGGGCCCGCGTCCGACTCGCTGGCGCACAAGAATTACACCGATGTGATTGTGAGTGCCGACGGGGTCAGGTCATGCTACGCGGAGGCCTTCGCCGTACCCCTTCATGCCGTGCGCGCGACCGGTGCCCCGCGATCCGATCTCTTCTTTGACCAGGTAAAACAGGCCGAGGCGCGGGTACGGTTGTTGGAGCGGGTCCCCACCGCGGCCAACCGCCGCGTCATCGTTTTCGCACCCACCTTTCGCGGGCCCAGCCGGCGGGAGGCGCACTACCCGGCCAAGTTCCTCGACCTCGACCGCCTGGGTGCCGCCCTCGGCGGGGACGACCTGTTCGTGATCCGGCACCATCCGTTCGTCACGACGCGGGTACCCATCCCGTCCAAGTGGGCGGACCGGATCATCGATCTTAGCGACTACCCCGAGTTCAACGATCTGCTGCTAGCCTGCGACCTGCTCGTCACCGACTACTCGTCGGCTATCTTCGACTACGCCCTGCTTCGCCGGCCGGCGGTCTTCTACGTCCCCGACCTGGCTGATTACATCCGCGACCGGGGGTTCTACGACGACTTCGCCGCGTACACGTACGGCCCGGTTGTGCAAGACTTCGACGGCTTGCTGGGCGCGCTCGGTACGACGGTGGTCGACGAGGCCCAGCTCGCCCGGTTCCGCGAGCGCTTCCTCAACCGCTGTGACGGCCACGCGACAGAACGGTTCGTCGGTACAGTCCTCCCGCGGGTTGGTGCCCCGGTTGTGGCCCCGCTGGGATCCCGCGGGGCACGAAACGGGGTCCCACGAGCACGAACTGCCCTTTTAGCGCCCCGCCGGCAACTGGCGGGGCCCGAAATGGGGTCCCACGAGTACGGACTGCCCGCCGACTGCCCGCGGTCTGCCCGCTCTTCCGGGGCCTGGCTCAAGACGGCCCTGCTCCGGTGGGTCATCGGGGCGGTGGGCCTCGCGTACTCCCTGCTCCAGCGCCT
>JAIRVA010000232.1 GCA_031254155.1 Propionibacteriaceae bacterium | reverse complement strand
ATTATGCGCCATGGAAGACGATTGAGGGCCGCGAGGTGGTGACGGATCGCCCGGCGTTGGAGGTGCTGGTCAAAGGCGTGTTTGAGCCGCGTCGGTTCCTTGATCTCGTACGTAGCTTTGTTGTTTACTCGGACGAGTCGGTGACCGATCCGAAAACGAAGCAGCGGGTGAGGTCTCTCGTCAAGCGGGTTGCGAAGTACCACCAGTTCTGGGCGGTGAACGCGGCGGTGGAGTCGACCGTACGGGCCGCGCAACCGTCGGGCGACCGGCGGGGCGGGGTGGTGTGGCACACTCAGGGTTCGGGCAAGTCGTTTGAGATGGTGTTCTACGCGGGCAAGATCCTGCGGGATGAGCGGATGGGCAACCCGACGCTGGTGTTCATCACCGACCGGAACGACCTGGACAACCAACTATTCGGCGAGGTGTTCGCCCCGGCGTCGGTTCTGCCGGAGCGTCCGGTGCAGGCAGAGTCGCGGGCCGAACTGCGGGAGTTGTTGCGTCGGGCGTCGGGTGGGATCGTGTTCACGACGTTGCAGAAGTTCGCCCCCGACGGCGGGGACCGCAACCCGGTGCTGTGTGATCGCCGGAATGTCGTGGTGGTCGCGGATGAGGCCCACCGGTCGCAGTACGGTTTCGGGGAGACGCTGGACGGGCAGGGCCGGTTGAAGGCGGGGTTGGCGCAACATCTGCGTGATGCGCTCCCGAATGCGACGTATCTGGGGTTCACGGGTACACCGATTGAGACGGCGGACAAGTCGACGCGGAGCGTGTTCGGTGACTACATCGATGTGTACGACCTGACGCGGGCGGTCGAGGATGGGGCGACCGTCCGGATCTTCTACGAGTCGCGTCTCGCCAAGGTGGTGTTGTCGGCGTCGGACATGAGAGCGCTGGACGAATTGGCGGATGAGATCACGTCGGAAACCGACGAGGCGTCGGCGGCCAAGGCGAAGTCGCGGTGGTCGCGATTGGAGGCGGTGGTCGGGGCGGAAGACCGGTTGGACATGATCGCCCGCGACATCGTCGACCACTGGGAGAAACGCCGGGCGGCGCTGCTGGGCAAAGCGATGATCGTCGCCATGAGCCGGCGGATCGCGGTCCGGTTGTACGAGAAGATCGTGGCCCTGCGTCCCGAGTGGCACTCCGATGATCCAGCGCAGGGCGTGATCAAGGTGATCATGACGGGGTCGGCGGCTGATCCGGTGGACTTCCAACCCCACGTCCGTACGAAGGAGGAACGCGAGCAGATCAAGCTACGGGCGAAGGATCCGGATGACCCGCTGCAGATCGTGATCGTACGCGACATGTGGCTGACGGGTTTCGACTCGCCGAGTCTCAACACGATGTACGTGGACAAGCCGATGCAGGGCGCGGGGCTGATGCAGGCCATCGCGCGGGTGAACCGGACGTTCCGGGACAAACCGGGCGGGCTGATCGTGGACTACATCGGGTTGTTCGCGAGTCTGCAAAACGCGCTGGCGGAGTACTCACCGTCCGACCGGGAGCAGGCCGGCATCCCGATTGACGAGGTCGTCAACGTGCTGCTGGAGAAGCACGACATCGTCCGCGGGTTGTTGCACGGGTGCGCGTACGACTCGTCGCCGGACTTGTCAGCAGGGCAGTTACTGGCCGAACACGCGAAGGTATTGGACTTCGTCATGGCTGACCCGCAGCGGTCGGAACGGTATGTCGACCAGGTGTTGGGCTTGGCGAAGGCGTACGCGTTGTGCGGCGCGCGGGATGAGGCAGCGGCGATCCGGGATGATGTGCGGTTGTTCACGGATGTACGGGCGGCGATCCTGAAGATCCAGCATCCGGATTCGGGGCGGGGCGGGTCGGGCGCGGTGGAGATTGACACGGCGATTTCGCAGTTAGTCAATGAGGCTGTCGCGGCGGACGAGGTGGTGGACATCTACAAACTGGCGGGTGTGGATGCTCCCGAATTGTCGTTGCTGTCGGACGAGTTCCTGGACACGTTGAACCACAAGCCCCAGCCGAACCTGCAATTGGCCATGCTGCGCAAGCTGATCGCGGACCAGATCCGCACGGTTGCGCGGACCAACATTGTCCAGTCGCGGAAGTTTTCCGAGCAGCTACAACAGGCTGTCAACGCGTATACGAACCGGTCCTTGTCAGCGGCGGAGATCATCGCCGAACTGGTCGAGTTGGCGAGACAGATGAGAGCCGACCAGACCCGGCACGAGAAGCTGGGTTTGTCGGTGGCAGAGGCGGCGTTGTACGACGCCATTGTCCAGAACGACGCCGCCGTACTCGAACTAGGAGATGACACGCTGAAACGCATCGCCGTCGACCTGGTTTATGCAGTACGGTCGTCGGTGGCCATTGACTGGAATCTCAAAGAATCCGTCCGGGCCACAATGCGGACCAAGATCAAACGTCTGCTGGCCAAGTACAAGTACCCGCCCGACAAGGAAGCCAAGGCCGTCGAACTCGTCCTCGAACAGGCCGAGTTGCTCGCCAGCGACGAAACGAGATTGACGGGAGCGACTACTTGCGCCGTTTTTGCTGAGGATAATGACCCAGTTGGCGGAGATGTCGGGCTAACTGCCCAGGTGGAGGTGAATGATGGTTGATAGACGAGTGGACGAGGCGGGCCGGGTGATTTCGCCCGAGTCGAAGATTCTGGAGTACAAACGCGACCTGTCTAGTCCTGACCGAGTATTACAGGCGGTGGTCGCGTTCGCGAACTCTGCGGGTGGCGAAGTAGTGATCGGTGTGGCTGACGACGGCGAGGTAGTGGGAGTAACCGATCCTCTTGCGGAGCAGGAGCGGTTGGCGAACCTGATTTCTGACTCGGTCAGGCCGCAACTGGTCCCGACTATCGAGCTTGTGCCAATGGCGGATCGGACGGTGTTGGTGGCGAAGGTGTGGCTGGGGCAGCAACGTCCCTATTATCTGGCTCGGGTCGGCCCGCATCGGGGGACCTACATCCGGATCGGGGCGAGTAACCGACGAGCCAGCGCTGGAATGGTCGCCGAGTTGCGCCGGGACGCCCGTGGCGAGTCGTTTGACGAGATGGTGGCGGGGCGGGCTAAGCTGTCCGATCTTGACACCGCGTACCTGTCGAAGGTGCTGCATCGTGACATAGACGAGCGGGCGTTGTTCACTTTGGGGGCTCGTCGTTGAAGAACAGGCTCAACGTGTGCCGACACATGGTGGCGTCTTGGTGGGGTGCCAGTACCCTGAGACGTTTTTACCCCACGCGTGGGTGCAGTGCGCCCGGTTCAGGGGCGACTCAATGCGGCAGATCACCGACCAGGCCCGGATCACGGGACCGTTACCGGACGCGGTCGACAAGGTGATGGACTTCTTGAAGCGCAATGCGTTCTTGCGCGCGGAATTTGGTGAGGTCCGCCGTGCCGACGTCTACTCAATCCCAATCGCGCCGTTGCGAGAGTTGATTGTCAACGCACTGGTGCATTCCTCTTACGCCGACCATGGTACGCCGATCAAGGTCGCGTTCCATGACACGTCGATCGTGATCGAAAGCCCTGGCGGGTTGTTGCCTGGTTTGACGGTTGAGCGGGTATTGGCCGGCGTGTCGGTCATTCGTAATCCGGTGTTGGCGCGCGTGTTCAGTGAACTTGGTCTGATCGAGCAGTGGGGAACGGGACTGCCGAAGGCCATGATGGCCCTGGCCGCCGCTGGCTTACCGCCGATGGAGGTCGAAGAAGGCCATGAGCGACTCAAGATTACTGTGCACGTCGAGAACCACGACCCAGAGAAGCACCAAGAGAAGCACCATGAAAAGCACCAAGTAAGCACAGAGGTGCTTGGGGGTCATGGGCAGGCGATCTTGGCGGCTGTGTCTGAAGGAGCGTTGAGCCGGTCAGAGGTGTTCGATGGTATTGGTGTTCACAACGACTATCGTGCCCACGTACGTAACTTGCTGCCGTTGATCAACGCCGGGCTAGTCGCGATGACTGAGCCCAACAGCCCGAAAGCGCGGACTCAGCGGTACATGATCACTGATGCTGGTCGTGCTTTGCTCGCAACGCTTGCCTCGGGTCGCGGGTTGACGACAGAAGGTAAGGAGTGATCGCTTGATGTGGCCGACACCTACGGGGCGGTGAGGATCTCCGTACCGTCGCGGGTCACGACGAGCGTTTGCTCCCACTGGGCGCAGCGGGAGCCGTCGTTGGTGACGACGGTCCAGTCGTCGTCCCAGACGTGGGAGTGGTAGTCGCCGAGGGTCAGCATGGGTTCGATGGTGAAGGTCATGCCTTCCTCGATGATGGTCGTGACGCCCGGCTGGTCGTAGTGCAGGACGACGAGCCCCGAGTGGAAGGCCGAGTTGACCCCGTGACCGGTGTAGTCGCGGACCACGCCGTAGCCGAAGCGCCGGGCGTACGCCTCGATCACCCGGCCGATGACGTTCAACTGCCGGCCCGGTTTGACGGCCTTGATGCCGCGGTCCATGGCCTCCTTGGTCCGGGTCATGAGATCGGCCGACGCCTGGTCGAGCGTGCCGCAGCCGAAGGTCATGCAGTTGTCCCCGTGGACGCCGTCCTTGAACACCGTCACGTCGATCTTGACCAGGTCGCCGTCCTCCAGCGGGCGGAGGTCGGGGATGCCGTGGCAGATGACCTCGTTGACCGACGTACAACAGGCCTTGGGAAAACCGCGGTAGCCGAGCGAGGACGGGTAGCCGCCGTGGTCGCAGATGAACTCGTGGATGACCGCGTCGATGGCGTCCGTGGTCACCCCCGGTGCGATGTGTTTCGCGCCCTCCAGGATGGCCAGGTGGGCGATGCGGCCGGTTTCGCGCATGGTGGCGATGGTCTCCGGGGTCTGGACGTCGGAGCCGCGGTACGGCCGGGGCACCGGCCGGTCCACGTACTCGGGGCGCGGGATCGCGGCGGGGACGAGGCGACGGGGAGACTGGGGATACGGTTTGATTCGGCTCACGGGTATCCATGGTACGCCGTCATCAACCCGTAACACCTTCTCAGCACAATGGTGGCATGGATAAGCAGACAGAGTTCGTCTTGCGGGCAATGGAAGAGCGGGATGTCCGCTTCGTCCGCCTGTGGTTCACCGACGTCCTAGGTTTTCTGAAATCAGTGGCGATTTCCCCGGCGGAACTAGAGGGGGCCTTTGAGGAAGGGATCGGCTTCGACGGCTCGGCGATCGAGGGCTTCGCGCGGGTGTACGAGTCGGACATGATCGCGCACCCCGACCCCACGACCTTCCAGACACTGCCCTGGCGGGACCAGGCGAAACCGACGGCCCGCATGTTCTGCGACATCACGCTGCCCGACGGTTCGCCGTCCTACGCCGACCCGCGGTACGTGCTCAAGCGGGCCCTCAAGAAGGCCACCGCCCGCGGTTTCACCTTCTACACCCACCCCGAGATCGAGTTCTTCCTGTTCGCGTCACCGGTCGACCCCGCCCGCCCGCCCGTCCCGCTGGACAACGCCGGGTACTTCGACCACACCAGCCTGGACGAGGGTTCTCGCTTCCGCCGGCAGGCCATCACGATGCTCGAGCAGATGGGGATCTCGGTCGAGTTCTCCCACCACGAGGCCGGGCCGGGCCAGCACGAGATCGATCTGCGGTACGCCGACGCGCTGTCGACCGCGGACAACATCATGACGTTCCGGGTGGTCATCCGGGAGGTGGCGGCCTCCCTCGGTCTCCACGCCTCGTTCATGCCGCGGCCTCTGGCCGACGCGCCGGGGTCGGCGATGCACACCCACATGTCGCTCTTCGACGGCGACCTCAACGCCTTTTATGACGCCTCCGACGAGTTTCACCTGTCGGTGACCGGGCGGCAATTCGTCGCGGGCCTCCTCGCCCACGCCGCCGAGATCACCGCGGTCACCAACCAGTGGGTCAACTCGTACTCCCGGCTCGCCTGGGGCGCGGAGGCCCCCGCGTACATCTGCTGGGGGCGGAACAACCGGTCGGCGCTCGTCCGCGTGCCGGGGTACAAGCCGCACAAGGGCACCTCCGTCCGGGTGGAGCTGCGGTCGATCGACACCGCCGCCAACCCCTACCTGGCGTACGCGCTCGTCCTGGGCGCCGGACTTGACGGGATCGACAAGGGGCTGGAGTTGCCGCCGGGGGCCGAGGACGACGTCTGGAGCCTGACCGACCGCGAGCGCCAGGCCATGGGGATCCTGCCGCTGCCGCGGAGCCTCGACGAAGCGCTGGGCGTCATGGAACGCTCGGAGTTCGTCGCCGACACGCTCGGCGAGCACGTCTTCGACTACTTCCTGAAGAACAAGCGGGCCGAGTTCGAGGAGTACCGCCGCCAGGTGACACCGTGGGAGCTGCGGAAGCTGCTCATGGTGCTGTGAGGGGGAACAGGTCGCCGAGGTCCGCGTGGGCGCCGGAGGCCGCCACCCGGTAGGTGGCGATGGCGTCTGCCCAGGTCAAAAGACCATTCACCAGGGCCAGGAAGGTGTCGGCGTCCATCTCGACGACCGCCGGGGGCGTGCCGCGCCGATGGGTCGCCCCACCGGTGGCGGCGCCCAGTTGGACGGCGGTGACGGGGGGTACGCGCAACTCGACCGCCCGGCCGGGCCGCCGCCGGGCGAGTTCGCGGGCGGCCAGCCGCACCGCGCCGGCCACGTCGGGATCGACATTTCGCACGGCAACAGAATATCGTGAAGCCATGGGCATTC
>JAIRVA010000229.1 GCA_031254155.1 Propionibacteriaceae bacterium | reverse complement strand
CAGACGATGCTCTTCGAACCGGCTCGTCTGGCGAGCGAGGACGGGCTCACCATGACCTTGCACCCAGCGGTCTTCCGCAACCACCACACGCCCACGTTCGAGACCTACGGGCCGGACGTCGGCGCCGACATCCCGGTCGCGGTGGAGTTCACCCGCGCACTGCACCCCTTGCTCGACGCGTTCGGGACCCACCCGAACTTCACTCTGGTTCTGTTCACCATCGACGAGACGGTCTACAGCCGCGAACTCGCCCCGCTGGCGGGTTTCTATCCGAGTGTGTACGTGGGCGTACCGTGGTGGTTCATCGACGCTCCCGACGCCATCAGGCGGTTCCGCAGCGCGGTCACCGAGACGACCGGCTTCTCGCGCACGTCCGGCTTCGTGGACGATACCCGCGCCTTCCTGTCCATCCCGGCCCGCCACGACATGTCACGCCGCCTGGACGCGGGCTTCCTCGCCGAGATGGTCGCCGACCACCGCTTGGCGGTGGACGAGGCGTTCGCCGCGGCCCACGAACTCGTGGCCGTGAATCCCCGGAAAGTCTTCCATGTGTAGTCACCGACCTCTTCACCCCACGAGGCCCGCTGGTCGTGATCGTGCGCCCGTACGGATCGTCCACCTGGGACTGGGGAACTTCTTCCGGGCCCACACCTGTTGGTACACCGAGCATTGCGCCGATGCGGCGGACTGGGGTATCGCCGCCTTCTCCGGCCGGACCGCCACCCACGTTGACGCTCTCCGTACCCAGGACGAGGTATACACGCTCCTCATCCAGGGACCGGAGCCGACCGTGGAGACTATCTCCGCGCTCTCGGCCGTCCACACCGCGGCGGAGTCCGACGCCTGGCGGGGGTACTTCGCGTCGCCGGAGGTCAGCCTGGTCACGTCCTCGATCACCGAGGGAGGGTACGTCCGGGACGCGGCGGGGAACCTCGACCTCACTCGCGTGGCCGCCGATGTGGCGGTGCTCCGGGCCGATCCGGCGGGCCCGGTCACGTCGGCGCCCGGCAAGTTCGTCGCCGGCTTGCTGGCCCGGCGGGCCGCCGGAGCCGGGCCCATCACATTCCTCCCCTGTGACAACGTCGTTAGTTCCGGGGCGATGGTACGAACGGTCGTCACCCAGATGGCCGCGGCCGTCGACCCGGGCCTGGTGAGCTGGATCGAGGCGAACGTGGGTTTCAACTCCGCGATGGTCGACCGCATCACCCCCCAGCCGACGCCGGCCGACTTCCGACGAGTGGCCGAGCTGACCGGGTACGACGACCCGGCCGCCGTGGTGACCGAGCCGTTCACGGAGTGGGTCATCGAAGGGACCTGCCGGACCCCCCGCCCCGCCTGGGAAACCGCGGACGCCCAGTTCGTGGCCGACATCGTCCCGTTCGAGCACCGCAAGCTCTGGCTGCTCAACGGCTCCCACTCGCTCCTGGCCTACGCCGGCCCGCTCCGTGGCCACGCCACCGTCCAGCAGGCCATCGCCGACCCGATAGTCGCGGGCTGGGTCGAGGCGTGGTGGGACGAGGCGGCCGCGTACCTCCCCTTGCCCGAGACCGAGATCCGGGCCTACCGGGCCTCGCTCCTCGCCCGGTTCCAGAACCCGGCGCTGCAGGATGTCCTCTCCCGCATCGCCGCCGACGGTTCGCAGAAGCTCCCCATCCGGGTGGTCCCGACACTTAGGGCCGACCTCGACCACGGTCGTACCCCCACCGCCGCCCTCCGGGCCATCGCGGCCTGGGTCTGGCACGTCCGGGGCCGGTCGACCCCGGTGAACGACGCCCGGCAGGCGGAAGTGGTGGCCCTGGGCGACGGTACGCTGGACGACACCGTGACCAACGTACTAGCGTTCCTGGACCTGCCGGGCGACCTGCACGGCGCCGTCGCAGAATTGGCCCGCGACTTCGGGGGTTAGATCTCGCCCATGACGAACTTGACCGCGAGGGCGACGTGCGCCTGCGTGGAGTCGACAAGCGGGACCACCGTGTCGTGCTGGTGCATCAGGAGCGGTATCTCCGTACAGCCCAGGATGACCCCGTCCGCCCCCGCCTTGGCCAGCCGGTCGACGACGCCCACAAGTTCGTCGCGGGAAGCGTCGGCAATGATCCCCTTGGTCAACTCCTCGAAGACAATCCGGTCAGTGGTCGCGATGTCGTCGTCGCCCGCGAAAACGGGCTGGATCCCGGAACGGATGAGGGCGTCGGTGTAAAAGCCCTCTTGCATGACCCACTTGGTGCCGAGGGAGCCGAGCGACCGCAAGCCCCGCGCCTCCGCCTCGAAGGCGATGGCGTCGGTGATGTGAAGGAGCGGTACGTCGAGGCGCGCCGCCACGGCGGGGGCGACCTTGTGCATGAGGTTCGTACAAATGACAATCGCCTCGGCGCCCGCCGCCTGGAGAGCCAGGGCGTGGTCGGCCAGCAGGCGGCCCGCGCCCTCCCAGTCGTCGGCCGTCTGGTACTCCCGGACCGCCGCGAAGTTCAGCGAGTCCACGAGGAGTGGCGCGGAGTTGTGGCCACCCCGCCGGGCGGCGATGGCATCGTTGATGCCAAGGTAATAATCAACCGTCGAGTGGTAGGTCATCCCACCGAGCAGACCCAAGGTGTGGAGCGTCATACGCTTAGTCTGCCAGTCCGCGCCCCGAATGGACGACGGCGTTCACGCCACCTGCGCGCGGAAGAACCAGGCCGCTTTGTCCAACCCGGCCACGATCCCGATCAGGACGTCCTGGCTCGGCAGATCGGCTTCCGCCTCGCCGAACCGGGCCGAGATCGCGGCGGAGGCCGCCGCGAGGCGGTCCGAGAACCCCGTCACGACATCCACGTCCCGCAGTGGGCCACCGGCGAGCGGGGCCACCGTACTGCCACTCGCAACCGTCGCCGCGCGGCCGTCAGGATGACCGCCGAGCGCCGAAATCCGCTCGGCGACCTCATCCTGCCACTCCAGGAGCTGTCCGACCACCTCGTCCAGTTCCAGATGGACGGAGCGGAAGAACGGCCCGCCGACGTTCCAGTGGGCCTGCTTGCCCTGCAAGCCCAGGTCGACCAGATCGACGAGGACCGCCTGGAGAACTGCCGTAGATTGACTCATGAGACTTCCTTTCCATAGTGATATCCGTACCTTTCCTAGCCTAATACCCGGCACCGACATCGGCGAAGATTTTGCCGGGCCTGGGGGGACAAAACCCCGGTTCACAAGGGATCTTTCTGAAGCGCGACCTCGCTCGACGGGATACCATGGTCGAGTGAGGCGTCGTTCACGTAGACACGGAGGTTGCCATGATGGATGCGCTGAGTATACGGACGATCATCATGCTGGTTGGCGGCGGCGCGCTGGTCATCGGGGCCGGCCTGGCCCTCCTCATCGGCAAAGGTACCAAGGCGCGGTTCCTGCGCGCGCATCCAGACGCGGCGGCGATCTACGTGATGGGACTCGCCCAAGCTGGCCACGTCGAGCATGTCGCCCTCACCATGATCGACGGCCACCGGCCGCACAAGTTCTTCTTCGCCCGGGTCAGCGGGGTGTACGCCACGCCCGGCCGGCACCAGGCCGGGGTACGGTACTCCGTCTGGGCGGCGGGTGCCTCTCGGCCCGAGGTACGACACCAGTTTGCCATGCCAGTCGAAGTCGAACCCTTTGGGCGTCACCTGCTGGTGTTCGCGAGTGGTGGTACGGGCCCCTACTCCCTGCTCCGTCTGCCGTCAGCCAATCAGGTAGATGAACGTAGCCTCATGACCTTCTTGCATGAAGAGGCCGAGCGGGGCGGGTACGTCACCGCCGCCGCGATCCAGCAGCGTTTTGGTTAACCCCCGCCATCGCGTACAATGGTTTCCCGGCGCCCAGACGGCGCCATGGTGGCTGTAGCTCAGTTGGTAGAGCATCAGATTGTGGTTCTGAGGGTCGCCGGTTCAAGCCCGGTTAGCCACCCCAAAGCAGGCTGAGCGAAGTGAATGCTCGCAATCTTTCCGAAGCCAACGAAGGGGTCGGAGGGAGCAAGGCGACCGAGCACTCCAAATGGGGCAAGTTCAAACATGCGTCTTCACCAGAGAGTCCCCCGCGTAGACTGGGCTCGTGGACCCGGAGACGACGAAGACCCTTCTCATCTTGCGCCATGCGAAGTCGGACTGGACGACGGGCGTGGGTGATTTTGACCGGCCCCTGACGCCGCGCGGACGGCGGGACGCCCGCGCCGCCGGGGCGCTCCTCACGCGGTACGACATCGATCTGGTGTGGTGCTCGGCGGCGCGACGGACGCTGGACACCTGGTCCGAAGCCGACGCGGGCGGTGCCCGCGCCACGTTCGTCGATTCCAGACGGTCCTTCTACCAGGCCTGGGCCGACGAGTTGATCGCGGGCCTGCGCGACCTTGGCGACGACATCCAGACCCTCGTGGTCGTGGGCCACCAGCCCACCGTGGGCGAGTTGGTCGCCACCCTCGCCCAGCCCTCCGCGCTGGCCGACCAGGTGGCCCGCCACTACCCCACCGCCGGCCTGGCCACGCTCACGTACCACGGTCCCTGGCGGTCCTTCGACTTGGGGAGCTTCCGGCTGGAGCGGTTCGAAACGGCGCGCGACCCCGGTCCGGCGAACTGACCGCCGTACGGTCCCCGCTACGCCCGCCCCTGGTTCGGGCCACCGGACACGTCGTCCAGCGCCGCCGTGATCGGCGCCGGCAGGTCCAAAGCGTCCGCGTCAAGCAGCGGTACGAGCTGCTCCACCGTCCTGGGTCCCACCAGCGGCGCCGTCACCCCGGGCGCGTCCCGTACCCACACGTACGCGACCTGCGCCGGCGTCCAGCCCAGGCCCCGGGCCGCCGTCAGTACGGACGCGACGATCCGGCGGGACCCCTCGTCGAAGAACTCCTCCACAAACCACCGCATCTGGGGATCATCGCCCCGCGAACCCGGCGGCACGGCCCCCTCGTACTTTCCCGTCAGGACGCCCCGGCCGAGGCTCGACCACGGGAAGAACCCGAGCCCCAGATGACCCAGGCAGGGTAACAACTCGAGTTCGGCGCTGCGGGCCAGCAGGGAATACTCGGCCTGAGCGGACACCACGGGTGTGCCGTAACGCGCCCGCTGCCAGGTCGCCGCCTCGGCCACCTGCCAGCCAACGAAGTTGGAGACGCCGGCGTAACGCGCGAGCCCGGAGGCGACGGCCTCGTCCGCCGCGGCGAGGGTTTCCGCCAGCGGTTGGTCGCCCCAGGCGTGAACCTGCCAGAGGTCGACCCAGTCCGTCCCAAGTCGCGTCAGCGAACCCTTGAGATCGGCCAGCAGCGTGGCGCGCGAGTTGTCGATAACCCGTTCCCCGCCGCGGACGACGAAGCCCGATTTTGTCGAGATGACCAGGTCTTTCCGGCTGAACGACCGCCCGAGGAGGCGACCGATGAGGGCCTCGACCTCTCCCGTGCCGTACGCCGCCGCGGTGTCGATGAGGTTGCCCCCCCGGCCCAGAAAGGCCTTGAGCAGCGGGACGACCTCGGTCACCGGCGTCGCCGCCCCCCACGACATCGTACCCAGACCGAGCCGGGAGACGGTGAGATCGGAATCGCCGACGCGGGTTTGGCGCATCACACCGCCTGGACCACGCCGAAGAGGATCAACGCCGCGACCGCCAGTCCGGCCAGTACCCGGTAGACGATGAAGACCGTGAAGCGGTTGGACGCGACAAACTTGAGCAGCCACGCGATTGCCGCGTACGCGATCCCGAACGACACGACCGTCGCCACACCCGTCGCCGCCCAGCCAATGCCCGCGGCGATGTCGTGCCGGGCCTGGACGGCCTGGAGGAGACCGGATGCCGTCAGGGCGGGGATGCCGAGGAAGAAGCTCCAGCGCGTCGCAGTGGTCCGGTCAATGCCCCGCAGCAGCGCCGCCGAGATGGTCGCCCCCGACCGCGACACTCCCGGAATCAGCGCCAGACACTGCGTGCACCCGATAATCAGGGCGTCAATGACCGTGAGCGTCGACTCGTCCCGGGTGGTGGTCACGCTGGCCGCCGCCCGCCGCGCCCCGCCTCCGGCCGTGAGCCGGGCCGAGTGGCGGTCGGCGATCCAGAGGACGATGCTCCACACCACCAGGGCGCCAGCGACGACCCACAGCGAACGCAGAGTCGTCTCAATGAGATTCTGGAACGCGAGCCCGACCACCCCGATCGGGATTGAGCCGACGATGACGGCCCAGCCCAGCCGGTAGTCCGTACCGCGCTTGTCCTTGTTGAAAAGTCCCTTGAACCAGCCGACGGCCAGGCGGACGATGTCCTTCCAGAAGTACAGAATAGCCGCCAAGATGGCACCGACCTGGATGACCGCGGTGAAGGCTGTGACGTCGCGGCCATCGATCGACAGCCCCAAGAGACTCTCGGTGATCGTCAGATGACCGGTAGATGAGACGGGGAGGAACTCTGTGACCCCCTCAACGATGCCCAAAAGGATCGCGGCGAACCAATTCATCATCTTCTCCTTTGCTCCTTTGTAGGATAGTAGATAACCGTCGGCGCCCCAAAGGTGCGCGACCCACGAGAAAGGCTGAACCGTGATTCCCCAAGAGCAGACCTCACCCATTATCGACGGAATCCCCACGCGAGTACCCGACCATGACCC
>JAIRVA010000192.1 GCA_031254155.1 Propionibacteriaceae bacterium | reverse complement strand
CGACCGCGAGGACCACCTCCATGGCGCACTCCAGGCCGGACCCGATGATCTCGGCTTCGCCCTGGCGGGCGTGGCCGTCGCCAAGACCGAGGAGCGCGCCGGGCACGTTGACGGGGAAGTAGAGCGTCGTACCCGCGCGTACCTCCGGCGAGTCCATGTTGCCGCCGTAGGTGGACGGGGTGACGGTCAGGCGGGCCTCACCGCTGCCCGGCGCGACGCCGATCGTTCCCATCATCGGGTCGAGGGGCAGTACGGCCGCAAAATCGCTCAAACGCGCGCGGAAGGTGGCGGTCCACGCGTCGAGATCGAGGTCGTAGAACCACAAGCGTTCCTCCAGCGGGTCGTGGAGCATCGCGGTTTGCTGCGTGGTGCCAAGCGCGCCGAAGCCCGGGAAACTGGCCGAGATCGCGTGGGGCCTGGCGGGCCGGATCGACACCAGGTGGACCGCCAACACGTCGCCCGGTTCGGCGCCGGTGACAAAGATCGGCCCGGAGACCGAGTCGAGTTCATCGTCACGGACGACCTCGCTCGCGATCTGGCCGGGCGAGGTGACCCGGCCGCCGAAACAGTCCTCGGTGAAGACCTCGACGAGGTCGCCGGGACCCACGGTGATGAGGGGCGCCACCCCGCCAAAGGTGTAGGCCAGTTGGTCGTGGGCCGGCCGCAACGAGTGGATGGTCATCGGGACTCCTTTTCCGCTTCGATGGTATCGGGGACGTGGCCGGTGTCGGGCATCCGGCCGAGGCGGTACAACACGACGGCGAGGACGATGCCCACCGCCAGCCAGATCAGGCCGACGGTTTGGGCGGCGATCCGGGCGTAGAACAGGACGAAGGTCAAGACGACCGCCCCGGCGACGGGGACGATGATGTGTCCCAGGATCTTGGGTGCGCGCCCCTTCACGGCGAAGTGCCAGACCATCGTGATGTTGAGCAGGAGGAAGGCGGTCAGCGCGCCGAAGTTGACCATGGTGGAGATGGTGCCCAGCCCGTCGGGGAGCAGGACGAAGATGATGCCGAGGACGAGGGAGATGGCTGCGACCGCGAAGGTGGCGGCGACCGGCACGCCCCGCTGGGGATGGACCTTGGCGAGGAAGTGGGGGAGTTGGCGGTCGCGGGCCATGGCGAACAACAGGCGGGAGGTGGCGGCCTGGGCGGCCAGGGCGTTGGCGAAGCCCCAGGCGATGGCGGTGGCGACCGAGGTCAGGGTGAACAAGAAGCTCCCGCCGGCCAGCCGGGCGGCCTCGTAGAACGCGGAGCCCGCCGGATCGCCGTTCGCGATGAGACCCTCCGGGTCGTCGACCAGCATGGTGGCGACCCAGGTCTGGACGACGAACAGGACGCCCAGCAGGCCGAGCGCCGCGATCATCGACCGGCCGACCGCCTTCGGGCCGCTCGCGTTCTCCTCCGCCAGGGTCGAGATGCCGTCGAAACCCAGGAAGGACAGGACCGCGATTGACACCGCCCCGAAGATCATCCCCAGGGAGAAATGGCTGGAGTTGAAGAAGGCGTCGAAGCTGAAGCCCCGGCCCTTGCCCTGCGCGACGGCGATGACGCCGATCACCAGGAACACGGCCAGCACGATGAGCTCGAGCACGAGCATGATCTTGTTGGCGCCGGCGGTGAACTCGATCCCGAGGTAGTTGATCACCGTGTTGAGGATGACGAAGATGACGACCCAGACCCAGATCGGTATCCCCGGGAGCAGGCCGGCGAGTGCCATCGCGGCGGCGGTGTAGAGCAGCGTGGGGACGAGGATGTAGTCGAGCAGGATCATCCAGCCGGCGACGAAGCCGGCCGGCCGGGCCAGACCGCGCCCGACGTACGTGTAAACGGAGCCGGACATCGGGTACTCCGCCGCCATGTAGCGGTAGGCGTTCGCCGTCAGCATCATGCCGACCATGCCGACCAGGTACGACAGGGCGACCATGCCGCCCGAGGCCTGGAACACGCTGCCGAAGATGGCGAACGGGGCGATGGGTACCATGAAGATCAAGCCGTACACCAGTAGATCCCCGAAGGTCAGCCGACGCTTGAGTTCTTGTTTGTACCCGAACTGCTCGATTCCGGCGGACGCGTCCGGGGTCTGACTGTGGGACATGTTAGCTCCTCGTGGCTGATGTGTTGTCACAACTATAGGCGCTGGTCGTATGTCCTGAGTCTATCTCGACATTCGAGACGATCAGTCTCAAAAATCTCCCGGAAGTGGTCCGGCGCCGACTGGTGGAAACGGTCGTCTCATGCCATGCTGAAAGGGTGCATGAGACCCTGCCGGTGAAACCGCCGCGCGCGTACCGCCTCCTCGACCGGGGCGTGTTCGCCGGTGTCGCCGCCGGTCTGGCCTTTCACTCGCGGATCCCCGTCTGGGCGATCCGGGCGGCGTTCATCGTCGCCTCGGTGTGGAAATTCTCGGGCGCGGTCGCGTACGCCGTCTTGTGGGTGATCCTGCCCTATCAGGAGAAACGGGTACCGATCGGGCTCGTGGCCGCGGAGCGGCAGGGCCGCCGGACGGTGGTCCGTCGTACCCCCTGGTGGCGGATCTTTGGTCCCCTCGCGGTGTACGCCGCCGGTGGCGGGATCGCCGTAGTCATCTGGTGGTACGACGCGAGCTTCATCGGCCGCTACGCCGTCTTCGGCTGGGCGGTGGGCGCGGGAATCGCCCTGGTCTGGCTCGCCCGCGAGACGGCCTGGCGGCGGGCGGTCAAGGCGCTCGTCACGGCGGCGGGCGTCCTGATCGCCTGGATCGCCGGTACCTTTGTCCAAGCGCGCGTCTGGGCAGCCCTGGTTCCCGCGGTCCGCGCCGACCTCGCGGTCACCGCCGGGGCCTTCCTGGTGTCGAGTACGACGATAGCCGGCCTCGTTGTCCTTTTGTTGCCCTGGTTCGTCCATCCGGCGCGCTCCGAGGAGGACAAACAGGCCGAGCTGATCGCCGAAACCCGGGCCGACATGGCGGCCCACCTCCACGACTCCGTCCTTCAGACCCTCGCCGTGATCCAGAAGCGGTCCGGCGATGCCAAGGAGGTGTCCAAGCTTGCCCGGCGCCAGGAGAAGGAGCTGCGGGAGTGGTTGTACGGCGAGCCGCTGGACGACGAGTCGGCGACGGCGGCGCTGAAGGAGGTCGTGGCCGAACTGGAGGCGGACTATCCCGTCGTCGTGGAGTTGGTCACCGTCGGTGACCAGGAAATGACGGTCGAGATCGACGCGGTGGTGCGCGCCGTGCGGGAAGCCATTCTCAACGCGGCGAAGCATTCGGGGGTGGAGAAGATCGACGTGTACGCTGAGATGAGCAACGAACGGGCCGAGGCGTACGTACGTGACCGCGGCCGGGGTTTCGTGATCGCGGACATCGGTGACGACCGGCTGGGGATCCGGCATTCGATCATCGACCGGATGTCCCGTTACGGCGGCCACGTGGACATCCGTTCCACTCCGGGAGAGGGTACGGAGATCCACCTGTCGATGCCACTGACCGAGGAAGGAACCGGACATGAGTGAGACGCCCCGTTACCGGGTGGTCATCGTGGATGACCACGCCATGCTGCGGACGGGGGTCCGCCACGAGATCGCGCCCGCCGTCGATGTCGTCGGCGAGGGGGAGGATGTCGCGACCGGCGTCGCCGCCATCCGCCGCGAGCAGCCCGACGTGGTCCTGCTCGACGTGCACCTGCCGGGTGGCGGGGGAGTCGAGGTCATGAAACAGGCCGGGCTGCCGGACGTCAAGTACCTCGCCCTGTCGGTCTCCGACGCCGCCGAGGATGTCATCGGGACGATCCGGTCGGGGGCCCGGGGGTACGTGACAAAGTCCATCTCCGGCCCCGATCTCATCGACGCCATCTGCCGCGTGGCTGAGGGTGACGCGGTCTTTTCGCCCCGGCTGGCCGGGTTCGTCCTCGACGCGTTTTCCGGGTCGATTGAGGTGGCCGCGGTGGACGAGGACCTGGACCGGCTGTCGATCCGGGAGCAGGAGGTGATGCGGCTCATCGCGCGGGGGTACTCGTACCGTGAAGTGGCGCGAGAACTGTTTATCTCGGTGAAGACAGTGGAAACCCACGTCTCGAGTGTTTTGCGAAAATTACAGTTGTCGAACCGGCATCAACTCACCCGGTGGGCGACCGACCGCAAGCTGGTGTGAGCGGACGGCCGGAGCGACGTCACGACTGCTTGCGGCCTTTGATGGCACCCCAGACCACCAGGACGAGCGCCGAGCCGGCGATCGCGATGGCCCACGTCTGGAGGCTCCAGAAGTGACCCAGGGGGATGTGGAAGAACTGGGAGGACAGCCAGCCGCCGACCTGGGCGCCAACGACGCCGCAGACGAGAGCCGACAACAATCCGCCCTTGATGCGGCCGGGCAGGAGGGAGCGAGCGATGGAACCGGCGACGATTCCGAGGATCAACCAAGCTAGAATACTCATACATCCAGTGTAAGTGGCACCTCCCGCCCGCCCCAGGGTGAAAGACCCTGGACTCTCCCTGAACCAACTTGTCAGGGGATACAAGGGAGTCGGCCTAGTCGTTGATGGCGCCGTAGACGGTCTGGGCGAAACGGGGGACGAACTGGTAGTGCCGGCCCGGGTTGGTCTGGACGAGGAAGACGGCGATCATCTCCTCGGCTGGGTCGACGGCGAACCACGTGCCCGCCATGCCGTCCCAGGCGAACTCGCCGACGCTCCCGTAGCCGGCCACCTCCGGGTGCCGCATGACGCGGACCCCGAGCCCGTAGCCGTACCCCCGCTGGGTGTCCCAGGTGTAGTCCGCCAGTTGCTGGTCGGTCAGGTGGTTGGTCCGCATCAGCTCAACCGTCTTGCGGCTGAGCAGTCGCGTCGCGCCCGACCGGCCCTCGCCGAGCAACAGGGTGGCGAACCGGGCCACATCGTCGAGCGTGCTGAGCAGGCCGCCGCCGCCGGACTCGGCGGCCGGGGGCGCGGGGTAGGCCACGTCGAAGCGGGCCGGGGTGAACCGGTCACGGTCGTCGACCTCGTACAGCGTGACGAGGCGGTCCGCCTTGTCGGCAGGCAGGTAGAACCCAGTGTCGGCGAGTCCTAGCGGGGTGAAGATGCGCTCACTCATGAAGTCCCCGAGCCGCTGGCCGCTGATGACCTCGACGAGGGCGCCGAGCAGGTCGATCGACATCCCGTACAGCCAGTGCTCGCCGGGGTGGAAGCTCGCCGGGACCTTGGCGATGGCGCGGGCGATGTCGACGGCCGACCAGCCGGCGCCGCGTTTGCCGGCCGCCTCGGCGCGCCGGAACAGAGCCGCCATGCCGCGCTCACTCGGAGTGAGTTCGCCGGGGTACGGGAATCCGGTACCCATGGTGAACAGGTCGTGGACGATGATCTCGCGCCGTGGTGGGACGAGCGTGATCCCGCCGGCCGCGCTCCGCCCGGCCACCCGCGTGCTCGCGAACTCCGGGATGTAGCGGCTGAGCGGGTCGTACATCGCGAACCGGCCCTCTTCGAGGAGCTGGCAGGCCGCGACGGCGGTGAAAACCTTGGTCATCGAGTAGATGCGGAAGATCGAGTCGTCCCGCAGCGGCTCGCGGCGCTCCAGGTTCGCGACACCGAAGCGGGCGCGGTACGCGATGTCGCCCCGGCGGGCGACCAGCGCCTGGACCCCCGGCAGCCGCCCAGATTCCACCCACTCGCCGAGCAGCCGGTCGAGATTGTGGGCGAGCTTGCGCTCGTCGAAACCGTGCGCCATAGAGGCTCCTTATCTTAACGACACTAAAGCCCAATCCTAACGTTTGTCGGACCGGCGTCGTAGAGTTAATGCCCTCATGGATACCCTCTTCGACGACGTGTTCTCCAGTGACGATGTGGAGTCCCTTTTCGCGTCCGCGCCAGCCGCGGACCAACGCCCGGCCGTACCCTCTGACGCGCTCCTGGACGGTCTGAACCCGCCCCAGCGCGAGGCCGTACTGCACGCCGGTTCGCCGCTGCTGGTCGTGGCCGGGGCGGGCTCGGGGAAGACGCGGGTGCTGACGCGGCGGATCGCGTACCTCATCTCCCGCCGCGACGTCCACCCGGGCGCCATCCTCGCGATCACCTTCACCAACAAGGCGGCGGCCGAGATGCGCGAGCGGGTGGCCGAACTGGTCGGCAACCGGTCGCGGTACATGTGGGTAGCGACGTTCCACAGTGCCTGCGTCCGGATGCTGCGGGCTGACGCTCCCCGGCTCGGTCTCGCGAAGTCCTTCTCGATCTACGACGACACCGATTCGAAGCGCCTGGTCAACGCCATCTTGCGCGAGAAGAACCTCGACACGAAGAAGTTCCCCGTCCGCGCGGCCCGGTCCTGGATCTCGGACCAGAAGAACGCCCTCGTCGACGTCGATACGGCGCGCGCTAAGAGCCAGGGCAAGTTTCCGCAGGAGGTGTACGCGGACGTTTACGCCGAGTACGAGGCTCGCCTCGCCCGCGCCGAGGCGCTCGACTTCGACGATCTGCTGCTCAAGACGGTCACGCTGTTGCGGGATTGCCCGGACATCCGGGAGCGGTACCGGCGGCGCTTCCGGCACGTCCTGGTGGACGAGTACCAGGACACGAACCACGCGCAGTACGTGCTGGTCCAGTTGCTGTGCGGCCCCGAAGCGGGGGCGGAGGCGATCATACCGCCGGAACTGATGGTGGTGGGGGACTCCGACCAGTCGATCTACGCCTTCCGGGGGGCTTCGATCGGGAACATCCTGCACTTCGCCGACGACTTCCCGGGGGCGCGGACGATCCGGCTGGAGCAGAACTACCGCTCCACCGGCAACATCCTCTCCGCGGCGAACGCCCTGATCACGCACAACAAGGGCCGTCCGGAGAAGAACCTGTGGACGGACGCGGGCGACGGACCGGCGATCACGGGGTACGTCGCCGACACCGAGCACGACGAGGCCCGGTTCATCGCCGACGAGGTCCAGGCGTTGCGACGGTCGGGGGAGTCCCGCTACGCCGACACGGCGGTTTTCTACCGGACGAACGCCCAGTCGCGGGCGCTCGAAGACGTGTTCATCCGGCTCGGCCTGCCGTACCGCGTCGTCGGCGGGGTCAAGTTCTACGAGCGCAAGGAGATCCGGGACGCGATCGCGTACCTGAGGGTGCTCGCGAATCCTGCCGACGACGTGTCGCTCGAGCGCATCATCAACGTGCCGCGCCGGGGCATCGGGGCCGGGACCGAGGAGGGCCTCAGGTCATACGCCCGGTCGGCCGGGCTTCCGCTCACGGCGGCGCTCGACGTGGCGGACACCATTCCCGGACTCAGCCCGCGGGCCGTCAAACCGTTGGCCGCGGTCGCGGACCTGCTCGCGCGGCATCGGGCAATGGTCGTCGAGGGGGTCCCGGCCGATGAGATCCTGCGGTCGATCCTCGACGCTTCCGGCTACCTCGCCGAACTGAAGGAGACCCGCGACCCGCAGGCCGAGTCCCGGCTCGAAAACCTGGCCGAACTGATCGCCGTGGCCACCGAGTTCGTCAGCGCCGCCCACGAGATCGATATCACGGACGACCTCACCCATGACGATGACCCGTTGGACTGGGACGACGCGGCGTGGCTGGGGGCCCCGGACCGGGCCGGCGCCGAGAGCGAATCCGAGGAGCGGAGCTTGCTGGGCGCCCCGGAGCCGGACGATTCGCTGGCGGCCTTCCTGGAGCGGATCGCGCTCGTGTCGGACTCGGACGAGATCCCCGACGAGGAGCAGGGTACGGTGACGCTCATGACTCTGCACACGGCGAAGGGGCTCGAGTTCGACACGGTGTTCGTCACCGGCTTCGAAGACGGGCTGTTCCCCCACGAGCGGTCGCGGACCGACGAGCGCGAGTTGGAGGAGGAACGGCGCCTGGCGTACGTGGGGCTGACGCGGGCCCGGAAGCGGTTGTACCTGACGCGGGCCGAGGTCCGGACGATGTGGGGTTCGCCGTCGTACAACCCGGCCAGCCGGTTCCTCGCTGAGATCCCCGACCGCCTCATCGACTGGCGGCGCGTCGCCGCGGCCGGGACGTGGGCGACGTCCCAACCGGTGGTACGCCGGGAGACCCGGACCAGCCCGGCCACCAGCTTCGTCACGCGCTCGACCACCGCGCAGCCGAAGACGCGGCTGACCCTCCAGGCGGGCGACCGCGTGATGCACTCCAAGTTCGGGCTGGGTACCGTCCGGGCGGTGGCCGATGCGGCCGGTGAACCGCGGGCCGAAATCGACTTCGGATCGGCCGGGGTGAAGCTGCTCTCCGTCCACCACGCGCCGCTCGAGTTGCTGTGAAATGGGTCACCTACCGCGTGGGAGGCGACCGAGCGGGGGTCGGCCAAGCGAGAATGAGAAGATGGCGCGCGAGAACTCCCTGACCCAGAAGGTCACCGTGGAAACGTACCAGGCCGCCCCGGTGGTCGAGGTGCGGCCGGCCACGATGCCCTGGTGGGTCGCCGGTGTCGGCGGTGCGGTCGTCTGTGCGCTCGGGGGGTGGGCCATCATCGCGGCGCTGGCTCTGGTGTCGCAGCTGGCCGAGGGCGGCATCGTGGTCGCGTCGGCCTTCCGCTTCTCGGCGCAGTTCTGGTTGCTGGGCCACGGCGGGGCGTTCGAGCAGGGGACCCGCCTCACGCTCGTCCCCCTCGGCTTTACCCTGGTCGTCGCGCTCATGTTGCACGGTACGGCGGCGTACGCGACGAAGCAGGCGGTGTTGGCGGCGGGGCCGGACTGCCGGCGCGGACTCGCGGTCCTCAAGGGGTGGGGTACGGTGACGCTGGCGTACGCGGTCATCGCCGTGGTCGTCTCGTTCGTGATCGATCCGGCGGAACTACGGGCCGGCCTCGGCGCGGCGGCGCTCAGCGCGGTGGCCGGGTTCCTCGGGGCGCGGAAGGCCGCGCGGTGGGACTTCCACGAGTCATGGCCGGTGTGGGCGCGCGCGGTCCCGCGGGCGCTGCTCGGCGGCAC